>JAISMH010000114.1 GCA_031276855.1 Synergistaceae bacterium | reverse complement strand
GAGTGTTTTCAGAAGGGTTTCGAGGGCGGGGAGGCGTTCATCGGCGGTCAGGTTCTCCAAGGCGTCCATCTGCGAAAAGAGCGGCGCGGCACGCCTCAGGAGGGACAGGGGCAGACGGGCCCGGTCGTACTCCAGCAGAAACCCGCCCGTCCGAGGATTGACCTCGGCTTTCCGCACGCCGCCGATTTTCAGCAACCCCGACGACAGGCGCTCCGCGAACGCGGCGTCAAACATGAGCGGGGAGCGCAGGCGCACCCGCCCCTCGATAAAGCTCTCCAGCATTTCTCCGCTTCCCCCTTATTCGGTTGCTTCTTCTTCTTTCCCAAGTACCGGAACGAGGCTGTACAATCCGGCGGCGACCGTCGCCAGGTTGTGGATGAGCGCGGACTGGGCGGGCGAAATCGTTCCGCCCAGCCCCAGGACCAGCAGAAGCGAGTTGACGCCGATGATGAAGGCGTAGTTGCGCTTGATTTTCCTCATCGTCCCGGCGCCCAGTCTGCGGGCGTCGATCAGAGCGCGGAGGCGGTTTTCCGTCAGCACCACGTCCGCCGCCTCCCGCGCGATGTCGGCGCTCTCGCGCAGAGCGATGCCGGCGTCGGCCGCGGCCAGGGCCGGAGAGTCGTTGATGCCGTCCCCGACCATGATGACCTTCCCGGAACGCTTCAGGCGGGTCACTATTTCCGTCTTGTCCTCCGGAAGAAGCTGGGCGTGGATCTCGTCGATACCCAGCGCCTCCGCGACATGCCCGGCGGCGCGGGGATTGTCGCCCGTCAGCATCGCCACTTTCCCGATTCCTTCCCCGCGCAGGCGCTCGACCACCTCGCGGGCGTCCTCCCGCAGGGGGTCCTCCACGCACAGCATCCCCGCGAGGCGTCCCCCCGCGGCCAGAAACAGCACGGAGTGCCTGCCGGTCTCCCGCTCGATGATCTCCCGCTCCTCTTCGGAGCACTGAACACCCTCGTCCTCCAGAACGAAGTGCGCGCTGCCGAGCAGAATTCTCTCGCCCGGAACGTCGCCGGGGAAGGCCGGCAGGCGGGAGGCGATGCCGTGCGCC
Organism: Synergistaceae bacterium; assembly: GCA_031276855.1. Lineage (GTDB taxonomy): Bacteria > Synergistota > Synergistia > Synergistales > Aminobacteriaceae > JAISMH01. Next base: position 40,343 of record JAISMH010000114.1, on the reverse strand, counting down.
ACGGCGTACTCCACCGTCGTGTGTTCCTCCCGGTGGGAAAGTTTTTCTTCCTCCGCCCGCCTCACGACCGCCCGCGCGATGGAGTGCGGGAAATGCTCCTCCAGGCAGGCGGCCGTGCGCAGCACTTTTTCCCGCGTATAGCCGCCGAAGGGCACGATTTTCGCGACGCCGGGGGTGGAGACGGTGAGCGTCCCCGTCTTGTCGAAGACCACGGTGTCCGCCTCGGCGAGGGCCTCCAGAAATTTGCCGCCCTTGACCAGAACGCCGCGCCGCGCGCCCTCGCGCATGGCGGACAGGATGGCCAGCGGAGTGGACAGCTTGAGCGCGCAGGAGTAGTCCACCAAAAGCGCCGCCGTAGACCGCGCCGCGTCGCGCGTCCAAAGGTAGATGAGCCCCGCCAGGCCGAAACTGTAGGGAACGATGGCGTCCGCCATCTGCTCCGCGCGGTTCTGAACCTCGGCTTTCAGAGCCTCCGACTCGTCGATCATCTGGGCGATTTTGCTGATGCGCGTTTCGTTGTCGAAGGCGGTGACGCGGACGGTCAGCTCCCCCTCCTCGACGGCGGTTCCGGCGTAGACGGACAGGCCGGGCGTGCGTCGGACGGGCTCCGACTCGCCCGTCATGGAAGCCTGGTTCACCATGGCGTCTCCCTCGTCCACCACGCCGTCGACCGGGATGACGCTGCCCGCGCGGATCACGGCGAGGTCTCCCAGCTTCAGCTCGGACAGGGGGACGCGCACTTCTTCCCCGTCCCGGCGCACCCACAGGCTGTCGATGCCGAGGGCCAGACTGCCGGTCAGGCTCTCCCTCGACGTCTTGCGCGTCCAGTTTTCCAGAAGCTCGCCGAGCGAGAGCAGGGTCGTGATGACCGCGGCCGTGCGGAAATCCCGCCGCAGCATCGACACGCCCACGGCGGAGGCGTCCAAAACGGCCACGCTGAAGCGCGTTTCGCGCCACAGGCTGCGGAGCCCGCGCCCAACGAGGGGCAGGGCGCGGAAGAAAACGACAACACGCCCCACCGTTCCGGGCAGAAGCGCCCGGAACGCCATCCCGCCGAACATGGACGCGAGGGAGCGCAAGAGGCTCGGCTCTCCGGGCTCCTTCGGCTTGCCGCCCTCGAGGGCGCAGGCTATCTCATCCAGAAGCTCGACCGCCGTCAAAACCGCCGCGCGGCTGCCCTCGTAATGGATCAGCAGGCCGCCGGTCCTGTGGGAGGCCGAAACGCCCGTCACGCCGGCGTGCGCCTCGAGACGCGCGGCGATGGCGTCCGCGCCCTCACGCGTAAAAGAGCCTCCCGGGCAGCGAAGACGCAGCCGTCCGGGCAGCTCGTGTTCTACCGAGAAATTCATTTCGCCTCGGCGGCGAACGAAAGAAATTTCACATGCTTTATATCAGCATAATTCATCTCAGTTTGCTCATCCCTTCACGACAACGATTGTTTGCATTGCAAAACATTTTAATAAAATTTCAGTCCTTGTCAAGGCGATTCTTGTCAAGGCTATCCGGCGGCCCGACGGACGGCGACGCACGCGGCGCATATCCGAACCCGGACGCCTTCAGTATAATAGCAGGAGAAATAACAGCGGAAGAAAAAATCCTCTGCCTTTGTCTTCGTTTTTTGGGGCTTTTTGACGATGGGGCGCAGGGGCCCGCGGCTCCTGCCGGGGTTCGGGGCGGAGCCCCGAGGCGCGCAATTTACAGATTGACAGAAGGGACGGCCGATGAAGAAAAAACTTGTGGTTTTGACCGGCGCGGGGATGAGCGCGGAGAGCGGATTGAAAACGTTTCGGGACAGCAACGGCCTGTGGGAGGAACACGACGTCATGGATGTCGCCAGCATTGACGGCTGGCACAGGAACCCGGAACTGGTGCTGGATTTTTACAATCAGCGCCGGCGTCAGCTGGCGTCGGCGCAGCCGAACGAGGGGCACAGAATCCTCGCGGAGCTGGAGGAGGACTTCGACGTGCGAATCGTCACGCAGAACGTGGACGACCTGCACGAGCGCGGGGGCAGCACGAAGGTTCTGCACCTGCACGGAGAGCTGACGAAGGCGCGGAGCGTCCGGGACGAAACGCGCGTTTACGACATCGGGTACGGGGAGATCGCTTTTGGGCAGACGGGAGAGGACGGTTCGCAGCTTCGCCCTCACATCGTGTGGTTCGGCGAGGCCGTCCCCCTGATTATGGAGGCCGAGCGGCTGGTTCGCGAGGCCGACGAATTCGCGGTCATCGGTTCGTCGCTCGTCGTCTACCCGGCCGCGGGGCTGGTGACGTCCCTCCGTCCGGGGACGAGGGCCTTCCTGATCGACCCGAGCGAAGTGGACATGCACCTGCCCCCCAATTTCACGATCATCAGGGACACGGCGACGAAGGGAACGAGGAAGATGCGCGATATTCTGCGCGGGATGTAAAATAGAGATTCGTAAAAGGGTCATATAGAAAGGAAGGTTTGTCTCTATGATGGATATCGCCGCCCAGTCGCTGGCCGCTCACCGGGCGTCCAGAGGAAAGCTCTTTACCGGAAGCCGTATGCCTGTGGAAAGCATGGAAGATTTGTCTTTGGCCTATACGCCGGGCGTGGCCGAGCCCTGCCGGGAGATCGCGCGGAACCCGGACGCGGTGTACGAGGTGACGTCCAAGTGGAACACCGTGGCCGTCATAACGGACGGCAGCGCCGTTTTGGGCCTGGGGGACATCGGGCCCGAGGCGTCGCTTCCCGTCATGGAGGGAAAAAGCGTCCTGTTCAAGCGTTTCGCGGACATCGATTCGTTCCCGCTGGCGCTGCGCACGCACGACGTGGACACGATCGTCGAGACGGCGTGGCTCCTCACGCCGGGGCTGGGGGGGATTAATCTGGAGGACATCTCCGCGCCCCGCTGTTTCGAGATCGAGCGCAAACTCCAGGCCCGATGCGACATCCCCGTCTTTCACGACGACCAGCACGGCACGGCGGTGATTTCACTCGCGGGGCTCCTGAACGCGCTGAAGGTCGTGGGCAAGAAGCTGTCCGGCGTCAAGATCGTCATGAACGGCGCGGGCGCGGCGGGCACGGCGATATGCAAGTTTCTGACGGCGGCGGGGGCGAAGAACGTCATCCTCTGCGACCGCAGCGGAGCCCTTTACAAGGGGCGAAGCGCCGGAATGAACCCGTTCAAGGAGGAGCTGGCGAACGCCACCAACCCCGCCGGGGAGCGCGGAAGCCTCGCCGACGTGCTGAAGGGGGCGGACGTGTTCATGGGCGTCTCGGCGCCCGATACGGTGACCGGCGAGATGGCGAAAACGATGGCGAAGGACGCGGTCGTCTTCGCCATGGCCAACCCCACGCCCGAAATTTTCCCCGACACCGCGAAGGAGGCCGGCGCGGCCGTCGTGGCCACGGGGCGCAGCGACTTCCCCAATCAGGTCAACAACTGCCTGGGGTTCCCCGGAATCTTCAGGGGCGCGCTCGACGCGCGGGCGAAACGCGTCAACGAAGAAATGAAGCTGGCCGCGGCAAAGGCTCTCGCGGAACTGGTGAGCGATTCGGAGCTGTCGGCGGACTACATTCTGCCCCGGGTTCTCGACCCGCGCGTCGTCCCGGCCGTGGCGAAGGCCGTCGCGGAGGCCGCCCGCGCTTCAGGAGCCGCCAGGCCGGGAGCCGCCGGGCCCGATAAAGCGGGACACTCGAGTTGATCATCACCGAACAGAAAAGCGAGGAGGCGCTGTTCGCCTTTCTGGGCAAGGCCCGCAAGATCGTCCTGCTGGGCTGTTCGGAGTGCGCCACGTTTTGCAAGACCGGAGGCGCGGAACAGCTGCTGGAGTTCGAGAAAAAATTGGGCCCGTTGGGGGTGGAGGTTCTCGCGCGCCTGGTTCTGGAGCCGGCGTGCAACGCGTACCGTGTGCGCCTTGCCCTGCAGAAAGGCGGCAAGGGCATCGGAGAGATTCTGGCCCGGGCCGAGGCGGTTCTCTGCTTTTCCTGCGGAGACGGCGTTCAGACCGTGGCCCGGCTGACGGGGCAGCTGGAGTACGCCTGCCAGATTCCCGTGTATCCGGGGAACGACACGCTGTTTCTGGGGGAAATCGTGCGCGCCGACGACTATGTGGAGGCCTGCCGCGCCTGCGGGAACTGCGAGCTGGGGTGGACGGGGGGGATCTGTCCCACGACGCAGTGCGCCAAGGGGCTCCTGAACGGCCCCTGCGGAGGCTCGAAGGGCCGCATGTGCGAGGTCAACGGGGACGAGGAGTGCGCGTGGCTCCGCATCTATGACCGTCTGGAAATCCTCGACCAGCTGGACAACCTGCTGGAGATTCGCCCGCCGCGGGACTACATGAAGGACGTGCATCCCCGCCGCCACAGCGCGCGCGGGCAGGAGGCCGGGACATGAGTATGCTGCGCGAGGTTCTGCGGATCAACCGCTTTGCCGTCACGGCGGAGTTCGCCCCGCCCAAGGGGACGGACATGGATCACATGCGGGTGTGCGTCCGTCTGGCGAAGGGGCGTATTCACGCGGCCAACGTCACGGACTTCCAGTCCGCCGTCATGCGCATTTCGTCTCTGACGGCCTGCAAGGTGGTCATGGACGAGGGGGTCGAGCCCGTCATTCAGATAACGGGGCGCGACCGGAACCGCATCGCGATTCAGGGGGAGCTTCTGTCGGCGGGGGTGCTCGGGATAAAAAACCTTCTGGCCGTCACGGGCGACCACCCCCGAATGGGGGATCACCCGAACGCGAAGCCGGTCTACGATCTGGATTCCGTCGGAATTCTGCAGGCCGCGACCACTTTCATGAGCGGCACGGACCTGGAGGGGAACAACCTGAACGGGCGTATCGAATTTTTCCTCGGGGGCGCCGTCTCCCCGACGCGCGAGACGATGATGCCTCAGATTTTGAAAATGCGCAAAAAAATCGCGGCGGGCGCCAAATTTTTTCAGACTCAGGCGGTTTTCGACCTTGACCTGCTGCGGGAGTTCCGCAGCCGCACGGCCACGCTGGACGCTTCCGTTTTGGCGGGCATCGTGCTGCTGAAGTCGGCGAACATGGCGCGGTTCATGAACCGCAATATTCCCGGGGTCTCGATCCCCGACGCGGTTGTCGGGCGGCTGGACCGGTTCACGGGCAGGGAGCAGATGAACGAGGGAATCCGCCTGGCCGGGGAGCTGATCCGAACCGTCCGCTCCGAAGGTCTGGCCGACGGCATACACATCATGGCCGTGGGCGCGGAAGAACGCGTCGGCCAGATTCTTGACGAAGCGGGCCTGTGAGCGGGGAATGGCTCGGCGTCTCGGACATCGATTTCTCGAAACCGCTCTCCAAAGAGAACGCGAAACGCTGGCGGAACGCGCAGGTGAAATGGGCGGCGGCTTTCGAGAAGTACCTGACGGAGGGCAGGACGCCGGCGGCCGCGCTGGCCCGCGCTTTCAAAAACTTCAAGAAGCGGCTCATCGACATCTATCGGGCCGTCGCGAACGTCGTCTCCACGGCCGGGCAGACGGTGAGCCTCGTTCCGGCGATCCGGAAGCTGGGGCCATTATATTCTCACTTTTCCCCCTTCGCGGCGTTCAAAAATTTTCTCTGATACGTGATGACCTGCGGCGAGGACGTGAATTTGGCGAGGTAGGCGGGGTCCGCCGTGATGACGAGTCTATCAATCACGTCGGAGAACTCCGGCTCGACCAACAGCTTGTCCAAATCGGGATAGTTCCGCGTCCCGTCGAGGCTGCAGACGATCAGCCGGGTGTCCTCCAGGTTGCAGCGCCTCAGCATACGAAGGTTGTGACGAACCGCGTCCAAACCGTCGAAGCCCTCCGGCTCGTTGAGTTTACGGTAGGCGACGGTCTCCCGGGCCATTTTTTCGACCAGTCTCAGATCCGCCTTCGCGTCCTCGGCGGACAGGAAATCCCACTCGACGAAGAAACTTCGGAGGTTTTCCAGGAACCGGTCGTCAAGGGTCTGCCGGTACGCGGCGTACAGCCCGCTGATGTAGGCGCTCGTGCCTATTCTCTGCCGGACGAAGCTGTTGATGAAGTAAGGCTTCGCCTGCAGCGCCAGGGCGGTCTGCCAGGGCTCGAACATGAGGGTGTAATTGATCCTGTAGCCGTGTTCCCTCAGCCTCAGCGCGAGGTTGTGCCCTCTCAGGCCGTCCGCCGTCGGCACGGCGTCGTATCTCGCGGAGAGTTTTTTATCGCCGGAGAGCAGCTGTTCCGCGTTTTTTCCGTTGATCGGGCCCATGTGGGGAATCTTGATGACGACCCGGTACTCCGAAAGCATTTCCCGGAACTCCGCAACCTCTTCGAGTATCCGGCCGAAGTCGGCGAACGGGTCGTTGACCTCGACGCTGATGTCGCATCCCGGCCCCAGAATGTTCCCGATCTCTTTCATGACCTCGTTCCGAGTCTTGTATTTGTGCCCGATGTTCGCCTTTTCGTTGTTGATGAACTGGTCGTAGATGATCCCCGGATTGCAGGTCAGGTTCGCGACGACATCCTTGATCGGCTCTATTTCGTGGGGATTCGCCGTGTCCGCGGAAAAGAGAAAGCCGGTGGGCCGCTTTTCACCGTTTTTGTCGTAAGAAATGTCCCGAACCAGGTCGATTTCAAGCAGAGCGTTCTCCTTCATGCTGTACTCGACCCGGAAACCCGCCGGAGTTTCTCCTTCAGGAGTTCCGAAAAGATCGACGACGTGTTTGAAACGGCCGCTGACGCCGATGAATTTTACGGTCTTCGCAAGGAACTCGTACTCCCGAAGCGCGATTTGCCTGTCCCACGCGCGCCTCACATAGCCCTCGTCCTCCGGGACGACCTGAATGTCCTCATTCGGCAGAGCCTTCAAACTGTATTTGACCGTGTACATTGTATGCCCTCCTCCGTTCTGACAGGCTCACCCCGCGCCGTCATGGAGCGGCCATAGAGCGACCATATATAGAAGATTGTGTCAAAGTATAGCACAGAATCACCCCGCCGCAGCAGGGAAAAGCGGGGAACAGCAGACTCGTCAGGGCAAACGCGTAAAAACGGCCCGGCGGGAACACCGGAACACACGGTATTTATATTATTTATATGATAACATTCCTGATGTCGCTCGGAAAAGCTGCAATAAAAAGCTCGGCGAAGCCGCAATTAAGGAGAGAAGCTGCGATGAAAATTGTTTGCCTGGGAGACAGCCTGACTTACGGATTCGGGGTTTCCCGCCGGAACACGTGGGTTTCTCTGACCGCCGAGCGGACGGGAATGGAACTCGTCAACTGCGGCATCAACGGCGACACGACGGGAGGAATGCTGGCTCGTCTCCGGGACGAGGTGGAGACGCATTCGCCCGACAGAGTGCTGATAATGGGGGGCAGCAACGATATTTTCATAAGCGGGACGGCGGAATCAGCCAAAACCAACATCTCGGCCTTGTCACATCAGGCGGCCGCGCTCGGCGCGGCGCCCCTCATAGGAACGCCTCTTCCTCTCGACGTCGAAAACATTCGGCGCGACTGGGCAAGCCTGGCGGATGCCGCCCACGCGCAGAAAACGGGTGACGAGTACGCGGAATGGCTGCGTCTCTTCGCCGGTGTTTTCAATATTCCGGTCGTCGATTTTCGATCGGCTTTCGAGGAAGTTTCCGACGCGGAACAGAGACGCGCTCTTTACATCGACGGCCTGCACCCCACGCCGGAAGGACACCGCCTGATGGCCGACGTATTGTGCCGCAAGCTGACGCGGGCGGGGGTCAGTTTTTGTCTTTCCGCACCGCCCACATAATGAGCATTCCCGCCGTTATCGTCGCGCAGACCCCGGCGGAGGCTCCGTAAACGGCGTACAACGCCGCTTCCTCGTTCCAGGGCATCCGCAGCCCGCTCACGAAGACCGCGGTATTCGCTAAAACCATCGATGCCGCCGCATAAAGCACCTTAAACGTCTTCCCCACCCAAATTCCCTCCCCCAGGGCCGTAGCCCTGGACCCGTTATGGGTATGGTGTAAGCGGGAGAATACGCCCTCCCGCTGGTCGGGGCAAAGCGCACGTAAACGTTCAAGCTCAGGGGGCAGAACTCGTTTCCTGGCCCCCCGAGACCCCCGGCCCCGGTATAGTATAATTCAGGTTGCGGTTAAAATTTTTAGGAAAATCGGTCAGCAAAATTGGAGAAACGGAGGAGCCCATGACGAAACCTGTAGAGATTGAGGTTGTGCTTTCATACAGCGAACGGCTGCCGGTCGTCGATGTCTGGCTGGTCGTCGATATCCTGCGGGCAAGCACCGTCATGGTGAGCTGGTTCGCGGCAGGCGGAGGGGACCTCTACCCGACCGACTCCCCGGAAAGCGCGGAACGGCTGGCGAAACTGCTCCGTCAGGAGGGCCTGAACCCCGTCCTGATGGGGGAGCAGAACGCCATCGCGCCGTCGGGCTTCGACCTGGGGAACTCCCCTCTGGACATCACGCGGGAACTGACTCAGAAGCACGACTGCGCCGTCATGGCCACCACCAACGGCACGAAGTCCCTCCTGAAAGCCGCTTCGACGGGAACGCCGGTTCTGGTCGCCTGCGCGCGCAACGCCTTTTACGCGCTCGATTCGGCTCTGTCCAAGGGTTCGCGCCTGGGAATCTTCTGCTCGGGCCGCAGCGGACGGCCCGCGTGGGACGACACGCTGTGCGCCGGGCTCCTGATCGGCCGCCTGACGGAGTACTTTCCCGACGTCCGCCTCGCGGACAGCGCGCGCCTCGCGCTCCTCACCTGGCGGAACGCGAAGAACCTCCTCTCGTCTCTCCGCACGGCGGACCACGCGGTTTTTTTGGATAAAATCGGCTTCGGCAGAGACATCGTCTTCGCGGCCGAGACCGACGCCGCCCGCTCCGTCCCGGAACTGCACGAGCTGTCCGACGGCGAAGGAATGCGCGCCGTCCTGCGCGAAGGATTCCCCGGCGAGGCGCCGCTCGTCCTCCAGGGGCCGCCGGCGGCAAACGCGTACCTCCCCCTCGAGCCGGAACAGCCGCTGAAAACGACGCCCAAGCCGGAAGACAACCTCTTTTGCCGCGTGGCGGAAATCCACGCGGCAAACGCGGCCGCCTCCCACATCTTCTTCCCCGCATCCCTTCACAAAAAACGCCCAGGGCCGTAGGCCCTGGACCCGTGATGGGTATGGCGGAAGCGGGAGAAGGCGCTCTCCTTCGGCTCGGGGGCGGGCTTTCTGTACAAAATTCGAATTCGCAAAAGGTTGTGTTATAGATGAAGGCGCTTTATTTGGACTGTTTCGCGGGGATCTCCGGCGATATGCTGGTGGGGGCTTTGTTCGAGCTGGTACCCGACGCCGACCGCTTCAAGGCCGCCTTGGCCGGAATGACGAAGCTCTCCCCGGACGACTACGAGGTTCATTTTGAAAAGGGCGTCAAGAACGGCATCGCGGGGACCCATTTCCGCGTCCATACCCACGAACACCATCCCCACAGGGGCCTGCGCGACATCGAGGAGATCGTCACGGCGAGCGCCCTTTCCCCGCGCATCCAGCGCGAGGTTCTCCGCGCCTTCGCGCTTCTGGCCGAGGCCGAGGCCAAAGTCCACGGCACCACGCCGGATAAAATACACTTTCACGAGGTGGGGGCCATCGACTCCATCCTCGACATCGTGGGCACGTATGTCCTGTTCGACCGTCTGGGCTGGCCGAGGGTGTTCTGCTCGCCCATCAACGTGGGGTCGGGAACCGTGACGTGCGCCCACGGCGTTCTGCCCGTCCCGGCGCCGGCCGCGGAGATTCTGCTGCACGGCCTGCCCGTTTACTCGCGGGGCGAGCCGATGGAGCGCACGACGCCGACGGGGGCGCTTCTGGCGCGCTGCCTGGCCGGCGGATTCTCCTCCGATTTTTCTTTCGGTTCTTCTTTTATCCCCGAGGGAACGATCGAGGCGTCCGGCTGCGGGCTCGGCACGCGGGAGTCTTCGGACCTGCCGAACGTCCTGCGCGTCCTCCTGATGGATCTGACAGGCGCCGCCGGCGTGACGGGCGCCGCCGGCGCAAACGGGCCCGCCCGGGGCGGCTTCGAGCGCGACAGGGTGACGCTGCTCGAAAGCAACATCGACGACATGAACCCGCAGGATTTCGAGCTCGCGGCGGAGCGCCTGTTCGAGGACGGCGCTCTGGACGTGTGGACGGAGCCCATCGCCATGAAGAAGGGCCGCCCCGGGGTGAAATTCTGCTGCCTCTGCGTGCCGGAAAAGGCCGACGCTCTTTCTTCTCTGGTTCTGCGGTTCACCACGACTCAGGGAGTTCGCCGGTCGGTGTTTGATCGTGTCAAATTATGTTATAAGATAAGCGAGGCGAAAACTTCCCTTGGCACCCTGAGAGTCAAGACGGCCTTCCTGAACGGCCCGGGGACGGATTCCGGCGGGGAGAACGTTCTTCCCGAGGAGCGCGCGCTGCGCCGGACGCCGGAGTACGACGACCTCAAGCGCCTCGCCAAAGAACACGGTCTCTCCATGCCCGAGACGAGAGCGCGGATACTGCGGGAGCTGGGAGAACCCCGATGACGGCGGGGCCAGGGAGGAAAGTTCAGGGTAACCGTTCAAACCCTGTATACCATGGAGGTAAAGTTCGGATTCTATAAATTCATAAATTTTAAGAGATTTGTAAAAATCGGAACGGAGGTATTCTGTGGGTATCATTGTCACTTTGCTGTTTGTCGCTTCTGTCGCGCTCAACGTGTGGTTGTTCAGGCGGAAATCGGACGGCGGAAAGCGCCGTTCGGCGCATTCGACGCTGCTCCGGGGGATACAGAACGTCCGGGAGCTGGCGACGGTGCGGCAGGGTTTCCAATCCATCGTCATGTACGAGGACAGCCGCGCCCTGCTGGGTATCGCCCTGCCGGGCACGGCCCGCAAGTTCATCCTGAAATACTCCGGCATGGTCGTCTGCGGGAACGACCTCTCGGAAATTCAGATTTCCGAGAGGTTCGCGGTCAACCGTGTCCGCATGGTCGTGCCGCGCAGCAAGATTCTGGACATCTACGCGGACATGAAGACCATTCAGGTCTACGACCAGAAGGCGGGGCTCTTCACGTCCATCCAGCTCAGGGACCAGAACAGGGAGATCGCCGCCAATCTGGAGGAAGTGCGGCAGGACGCCCTGCAAAGCGACATCCTGCGCCGCGCGGACGAGAACACGCGCCTGGTTCTGACCGCGCTCGCCGCCTCCATGAACATGGAAGCCGAGGTCATCTTCGACGATCAGGACGTGAAAATCGTTCGCACCCCGTCCCTTCCGGAGCCCGTGTCCGCGAGGGAAGAAGAGTTCGCCGCGGTGTCCGGCTGAGAATATTTGGGAAATATTTGGCCGGGTTTCACAGCAGAACGATGGGGCCTTGCCAGAGTTTCACGGACTCGGCGCGGGGCGCGGCGATATGGATGAAGGTGCCGTAGAGCCGGAACTCCCAGCCCGGGAGACAGCAGAGCCGTGAAGCCAGCGCGGCAAATTCCGCTCGGCGCGGCATCCGCGCTCCCTGATCGAGCGCGCGGATGTCGGCCGCGCAGCCGATCAGGTGCCGGCTCCGCTCCGACCCGCCGACTTTCGCGTTGTGCGCGGCGCAACGCCGGCCGGAGTTCACGGCCACCGGGCCGCCCCACGCCCGGCGCAGCAGGTCCAGCCACAGCACCAGCGCCTCCGAGACGCCGTCTTCGCCGCAGCAGGGGCACGAAAATTCTTTCCGCTTGAAATACTCGATTTTATACTCAATCATACTTTTATCATACTTTCATCATATTTTCTCTTCGGGGGTGTCGGCGGGTTCGTTCCAGCTTGCGGGGGCGAACCGGCAGACTTGGCAGTGGCGCAGCCGGTCGATGGCCTCGCGCAGGACCCGCAGCTCCCGCTCCATCCGCAGCAGCAGAAACGCCGCCACGACAATCGAAAAACCGTTTTGCAGCGTAGACTGAATAAAAGTCTCCAAACTATCGCCTCCCTGTGTTATAAAGCCCTCCCGCCAGCCGGTTCCCCGACCGACGGGAGGGCGCCTTCTCCCGCTTCCGCCAGACCCAGTACGGGTCCAGGGGCTACGCCCCTGGAGATAGGTCGACGGGGATGACCGTGCGGGTGACGAACTCCGCGGCGGCAAGCGCCAGAGGCGGTTCCGCGAAGATCGCGCTGTTGGTGACGATGGCGTTCATCAGGCTCTTCACCGAGGCGTCGCCGCACGAGGCATCGGCGTAGGGATAGGTCATGGAGACCTTCTTGTCGCCGGACGCGTTGAACTTCAGATTCAAGCTCGTAGCCATATTTTTCTCACCTCCTTTTCTCGATTTTCAGATCCGATTTCCGAATCGCCGCTGCGGGCCCGGCGTCGGCTGCGTTCCTCTTTTCGGCCGGAAACTTCACTCCCGACCGAAGGGAGGGCGTCTTCTCCCGCCTCCGCCGGACCCATAACGGGTCCAGGGGCGCTGCCCCTGGCTAGGCGAGCTCCAGCACCGTGACCTCGGTGCGCTCCACCCGGGCCAGACCGTAATCCAGCACAGGCGTCAGCGCCTCCACGACGTTCATGATCTGATCCTTGTCCGCGCCCCGGACAACCTTGCCCAGAGACAAACTCCTGACGACCATTCCGCCGCTGACCGGATTCACCCCGGCGTTCAGTTTCACCGAAACGCCGCTCCTGTACGCATTCTCCACCGCAGCCATTCCCTTCACCTCCCTTCCTTGATTTCGATATTAGTATACACGATATTCTTATATTGTCAAGCATAAAAAAAGAACGGCCTGAAGGCCGTCCTCGCAGGGGCCGCGGAGTTTTCGGAAGCCGGAAGCCAGAAAACCGGGAGTTACGTCCCCGGGTCCGTCAGGGCGTAATATTCGACGGGGGCGAAGGCGTCTGTGAAGGGGGGAATGGCGGGGGTGAAGGGGGGCGTCCAGCGGTAGAGGAGCAGGCGGGCCGTCTCGGGGTTTTCGGGCGGCGGCGCGGCGTCGAAGGTTTTTTCCGATTTGAAGGCCACGATCATGAGGTTCTGGCGGTTGGCGGTATCGCGGGGGTCTCTGGCGGGGAAGATCAGCACCTTGGGAAACACCTGGGCCACAGCCGCGTAAATACCGTCGAACACCCCGCTCCTCGGGCCCTTGAGCGCGGAGATGACGTTCGAGACCAGCACCCCGTCCTCGGCCAGCAGGTCGTACATCTTCTGCGCGGCCTCCACCGTCGCCAAGTGGAACGGAATCGAGTACCACGCCCCGAACACATCCGCGAAAACGGCGTCGTAAAGCCCCGTTTCCCCGCCCTCCATGCGCGTATCCGCCATGCGTGCATTCGCGCGCGTATCTGCCATGCGATTGAGGAAGATTCGCGCGTCCTCGTGGTAGACGGTGATGTTCGGGTTGTTCCTGTCCTGAAGGTAGAAGAATTTCCGCGCGGCGTCCGTGATGCCGGGGTCGATTTCCACGACATCGACGGAGACCTCCGGCCGCGTCGCGTTCAGATGGCGCGGGACGCAGTAGCCGCCGCCGCCCAGCATCAGGATTTTCTTTGCGTCGGGCTTGTAGTGGAACGCGAGGTCGTAGAATTTGGTGTAGGAGCTGACCAGCTCCGCCGGGTTCTTCGTATAGATGACGGACTGGGCCCCCTCGCCGACGGACGCGGTCATCAGGTAACGCGCCCGCTGTCCGTTGGGGCGGACCTCCTCCGCGACCCAGATGTGGTTATAGGCCGTGTCGATATGTACGCCGGGCGGCATCATCGGCATCCCCAGCGCGACGGTCGTTCCGAAAAGCGCGAAGAACGCGGCGCAGAAAAACGCCGCGTTCTTCCACTTGGCGCTCCAGGCCGCGCGGTAGAGCAGGGCCGCCACCAGGGCCAGAATCCCGGCCGTCAGAAGCAGTATCGTCCCCGCCGGGAAAAGCGATATCAGGACGAAACCGCCCAAAAACGTCCCCAGAATGCTACCCAGCGAGGAGAGCGCCGAAAAGCGCCCCACCGTGGCCCCGGAGGTGCCCAGGTCACGCATGGCCAGCTTCACGATGAAGGGGGAGACCATCCCCAGAAGAACGCTCGGCACGGAAAAAAGGAGCAGCGCGCCCGCCGCGGAGGAAAAATAGAAAGCCGACCGCGAAAAAGCCCTGAACAGCACGGTGAGGATGGGATTGGCGGCGAACGCCGTCATGGCCGTAAAAAAAGCCGCGCCCAGAACGACGCGCGCCAGAATCTTCATCTCCGGCCATCTGTCCGCCGCCGCGCCGCCCAGCCAGTAGCCCGCGCTGAGACTCGCCATGATAACTCCGATCAGGGACGTCCACACGATCAGGGACGTTCCCATGTAGGGGGCGACAATGCGGGAGCCCGCCATTTCCAGCACCATGACGGCCGCGCCGCAAAGAAACGACGCGACCTCCAGAACGCCCCGCCGCCGCTTTGCCGGCGCCTCCGCCTTGCGGAATCTGCCATCGATCATTCTCCAACGTCACCCCGCGAATCGCCAGATTAAAAAGCTGCCACGCCATTATACACCCGCGTCCGGGGCCGTCCGGGCGAAGAGTATAATAACTGCGGACGCTATATTATATGAAACTGTATTGAGGGGGATGCGCAGTGAAACGCCATGTCGAGCGGCAAGACTTTTTGAAGTTCTGTTTTCCATCCAACCCGTGCTTTTCCCCTGACGGCGGCCGCATCGCCTACCGCGTCTCGCGGCCGGACCGGGACAGGAACGGTTACGACTCCGACCTGTGGGTGTACGACCTGGACGGCGGCACGAACCGCCGAATGACCGCCTCCGGCAGGGAGGGCTGCTTCTGCTGGACACCCGACGGAACCTCCCTGGTCTTCGCCTCCGAACGAAACGGCGCGGCCGGGCCGGAGAAAAACGGGAAAAAAGAAAAAGACGCCCGGACGGTCTTCTATTCCATAGCCACAGCGGGAGGAGAGGCGGTCCGCCTCTTCGAGGTTCCCCGCGCCGCGAAATCCGTGAAGATGCTGGACGACCGGCGTTACCTCCTCACGGTCGTCTGCGGCCCGGATCAGGAAAAACAAAACCCCGAGGACGCCGACCTGCTGGTATTCAACCAGATTCCCTTTCTGGCCAACGGCAGGGGCTTCGTCGGCCAGCAGCGCACGGCGCTCGCGCTCTACGACGCGAAAACCCGGGAGTTCCGCCGCCTGACCCCGCCCTCGATGGAGGTCTCGCGCTGCACGCTGAACCGGAGCCGGACGGAGGCCCTGATCGTCGGCGTGGAGTACACGGACGTCAAGCCTCTGGGCAGCGCCGTCTATAAAATGGACCTCTTCACGGGCGCCCTGCGCCGCCTGTGCGGCGAGCCCGATAAAAACGAAGATGCGTTCACCTTCTCCCACGCCGCCTGGTGGGGCGACGTGATCCTGCTCTCCGGGACGAACCGCCGGAAGGCCGGGGTCAACGAAAACCTCAAGTTCTACGTCCTCGTGGACGGGCAGCCGGAGTGCCTGACCCCCGAACTCGACACCAGCCTGAGCGGCTCTGTCGTCGCGGACAGCCACTACGGCTGCGCGGATCTCGCCGGGGCGTTCTTCCCCTACGAGGCCCCGGTCCCGGAAAACTCGCCCGGCCCGGTCCCGACCGGGGTGATCTACTGCTCGACGAACGTCATGAAGAGCCGGCTCTTCGAGCTGGACCGGAACGGGCGCTCCTTCCAGATCACCTTCGACACCTCCGCCGTCGTCGATTACTGCGTCTGGGAAAACGGGCGGCGCGCCGCTTTCGTCGCCTACGAGGGGCTCTGTCCGACCGAACTCTATCTGTGGGAAGACGGCCTGGAGCGGCGGCTGACGAGCTTCAACCGGCCGCTCTTCGACGAACTCCGGCTGTCCCAGCCGATCCACGTCTCCGTGGACAACGGGCAGGGCTGCAAGCTGGACGGCTGGTACATGAGGCCCGCGGACTTCCAGGAGGGCCGGAAGTACCCGGCCATCCTGCACATTCACGGGGGCCCCAAGGCGGCCTTCGGCGACATCTACCACCACGAGATGCAGTGCTGGGCGGCACAGGGATACGCCGTGCTCTACTGCAACCCCCGGGGCGGCGACGGGCGCGGAAACGATTTCTCGGACATCCGCGGGCACTACGGCGACCTCGACTTCCACGACCTGATGGCTTTCACTGACTGGTGCGCCGACAACCTGCGCTTCATCGACGCCTCGCGCCTGGGCGTCACGGGAGGCTCCTACGGCGGCTATATGGTCAATTGGATCGTCACTCACACCGACCGGTTCAAAGCGGCGGTCTCCCAGCGCGGGATCAGCAACTGGGTCTCGAAGTTCGGGAGCAGCGACATCGGGTATTACTTCGTCGAGGATCAGCACGGGGGGACGCCCTGGAAGAACCCGGAAAACCCGTGGAACAGGTCGCCCCTGAAATACGCCGCCAACGCGAAGACCCCGACCCTGTTCATCCACTCCGAGGAAGACTACCGGTGCGAACTGGGGCAGGGGTTCCAGATGTTCACGGCGCTGAAGGCCCTCGGCGTGGAAAGCCGCCTGTGCCTCTTCAAAGGAGAAAACCACGAGCTCAGCCGCTCCGGAAAACCCCGCAGCCGCTTGGCGCGCCTCCGCGAAATCTCCGCCTGGTTCGACTCGCATCTGTAAAAATAAAAGCCCGAGGCTCCGCCCCAGACCCGGGCAGGGGCCATAGGCCCCTGCACCCCTTCATAAAAACTTAGAACAAAAGAAAGGTGGACCATGAAACAGGATGAGTGACATTAAGGACAACGCGGGGCGCGTTTTTATGCGCGCCACGTATTACGAGAACTCTCCCGAGCCGTCGGATCAGGAGCAGGGGCTTCCCCAGCCGCCTCTGGAGCGGCCCGCCGACGAGGGGAAAAAAATCATTCCGCTGACGAAAGCGGACGTTCTGAAAGTCCCGGCGACGGATCTGCGAAAGGCCATCGAGGAACGCCATTCCGTCCGAGCTTACGCGGACGAGCCGCTCTCGCCGGACGAACTCTCTTGGCTGCTCTGGGCGACGCAGGGCGTGCGCAAAACAGGCTTCGCCATGGGCGCCCACCGCACCTACCGCAGCGTCCCCTCCGCCGGCGCGCGCCACCCATTTGAAACCTACATGGCGATTCGCGCGGTGAAAAGCCTGCCGCCGGGAATTTACCGCTTCCTCGCCCTCGAACACGCCCTCCAGGAGGTGGACGCGCCGCGCCCGGACATCGCCTCCGAGATCGCCGCCCTCTGCAAGAAACAGCAGTTCGTCGAGCAGGCGGCCGTGACCTTCATCTGGATGGCCGACGAATACCGGGGATTCTGGCGCTACAAGGCCCGCGCCTACCGGGGCATCTTTCAGGACGCGGGACACGCGGGGCAGAACCTCTACCTGGCGGCGTCGAACATCGGCTGCGGCGTCTGCGGAATCGGAGCCTTCGACGACCTGCCCCTCGCCCGCTGGCTCGGCGCGGACGGAGCGTCGCTCTTCCCGGCCTACGCCGCGACGGTCGGCAAGCTGAAACGCTGAAAACCACGGCCCGCAAATGAAAGAGAAAACTCAGAAAACTCAAGTGACAGACGGCGCGGAAAACCCCGCGAGCGGGGGAGAGCAGACGGAAAACGAGATACTCCGCCAGCGCAAGGAAAAATTGCAGCGGCTCCGCGAGGAAGAGGGCTTCGACCCCTACGCCGCGGAAAAATGGGACCGCGCGGACACCCTCGAAGACATACGGGAGCGGTTCGGGCACCTGCAGCCGGACGAGGCCGCGCGCGACGCGCGGGTTCGAACCGCCGGGCGCCTGATGACGCTGCGCCGTCAGGGCAAGGCCACGTTCGCGGATCTGGCCGACGAGAGCGGCCGGATGCAGCTCTACTTTCAGATCAACGAGGTCGGGGAAAAAGACTACGAATTTCTGAAAAAATGGGTCGATACGGGCGACTGGATCGGCGTGGCCGGATATCCGTGCCGCACCCGCCGGGGTGAGCTGACGATTCTCGCGGCGGAGTTCAAGCTGCTCTGCAAGGCGCTGCGCCCCCTGCCCGAGAAATGGCACGGGCTGACGGACACGGAGGTGCGCTACCGCCGCCGCTACGCCGACCTGATCGCCAACCCCGAAGTGCGCGAGGTCTTCCGCAAGCGGGCGAAGATCATCGCCTCCTTCCGCCGGACGCTGGAGGAACACGGAACCCTCGAGGTCGAGACCCCCACCCTCTCCGTTCTGGCGGGAGGCGCCAGCGCGCGGCCGTTCAAATCTTTTCACAACGCCCTGGGGCTCGACATGTTTTTGCGCATCGCGCCGGAGCTCTACCTGAAGCGGCTGGTCGTCGGAATGATGGGCCGCGTCTACGAGATCTGCAAAAACTTCCGCAACGAGGGCATCGACACCATGCACAACCCGGAGTTCACGATGATGGAGGTCTACTGGGCCTACGCGGACTACGAGGACATGATGAACTTGGCCGAGGAACTGATCCGCAACGCCGCCCGGGTCGTCGGCGGCCTCCAAATCGAGTGGCAGGGAGTCGAACTGGATCTGGAACGCCCGTTCCGCCGCGTTTCGATGCTCGATATCGTGAAGGAGGAGACGGGCGTAGACTTCCGCTCCGCGGTCTCCGACGAGGAGGCGCGGAAGATCGCCGCCGACAAGGGGCTGGGCGGGGAACTGAAGGGGAACGAAAGCCGTTTCGCCGTTCTGAACCTGATGTTCGAGGCGTTCTGCGAGGAAAAACTCATTGCCCCGACCTTCGTCACCGGACACCCGACGGAGATCTCCCCGCTTTCGAAGCGCGACCCGGACAACCCCGACTACACGCGCCGGTTCGAGCTTTTCATGTGCGGCAAGGAACTGGCGAACGCCTTCAGCGAGCTGAACGACCCTCTGGATCAGAGGGCGCGCTTCGAGGAGCAGCTCCGGAAGAAAGAGGCGGGGGACGACGAAGCCCACGACTTCGACGAGGACTTCATCAACGCCATCGAGACGGGCCTGCCGCCGACGGGAGGCATGGGCGTGGGTATCGACCGCCTCGTGATGTTCCTGACGAACTCCCGCTCCATCCGCGACGTCATCCTCTTCCCCCTGATGAAGCCGAAAATGCCGTTGTAAATCCGGAAAAATGGTGCGAGGTGCATGAGCGAGAGCTCCGGTGAATGCCTACTTCAGGGAGTGGCAGGGGACATCTGTCAATTTCGAGTATAATGTCTACAGCGTGGACGGTACCGACGCCGAAGCGTTGAAGCGGGATGGGCGCGATTTCGCGCTGCCGGCTTTGGCGGCGAAAAGGATGCTGGAGGCCGAAGGAAAAGCGCGGAAGCGCGGGGAATATTCTGAGGAAGGCAAGAAGGAAGGCAAGTTTGAGGTGGCCCGTTCCATGCTCGCCGACGGCCTTCCTGCCGAAACCGTCAGGAAGTACACAGGTTTGGATGAAAGCTCCATACTTTCGCTGAAATACTGACAATATCGAAACAAGACGGTGTTAGGTTATAATATTCTTGCAAAGCAAGTCCTTTATAGTGGGACAGGGGCAACAGCTTATCTTGGAGAAACGGCAGAGGAATCCGACGATGAGACAGATATTGGTTGTAGACGACAACATGGTGAGCCTGAAGCAGGTCGCTGCTCAGCTTGCCGGCGCCTACGGTTTTTCGCTGGTGAAATCCGGAAGTGAGGCGCTGGATCTTTGCGCCCGGGAAAAACCTCATCTGATCTTATTGGACGTCAACATGCCCGAAATGGACGGTTTCGAGACCATCGCGCGCCTGAAGGGAAACGCGGACACGGCTGGAATCCCCGTCATCTTCCTTACGGGCGACAACGATACCGCGACCGAGATCAGGGCCCTTGAATCCGGGGCGGTGGATTTCATCGTGAAACCGGTGGACAAGAGCATTCTGTATCACAGGATAGAGCTGCACCTTCAGATGCACGAGTACCAGACCAACCTCGAAAGCATGAAGCTGGCGCTGGAAAACAGTATCGTGCTGTCCTTCGCGGACCTGATCGAGAGCAAGGACAGCAACACGGGCGGGCACGTGCTGCGCACCAGAAACTACATGGAGCGGCTCGGCAGGGGAATACTGAAGCGGGGACTCTTCCGCGGCGTACTGACGGAAGAAAACCTGGCGCCGATGGTGCAGGGTTCGCCCTTCCACGACATCGGAAAAATCGGAGTGAGCGACGTCCTTCTTCTCAAGCCCGGTTCCCTGACTCCCGAGGAATACAGCGAAATCAAGCAGCACACCCTGATCGGCGCGCGCGTTCTGGAGCGCATTGCCGAGTACACTTCGGCACAGCGCTATCTCGAATACGCGAAGGAGATGGCGGAAGGACACCACGAAAGATACGACGGGAAGGGGTACCCCCACGGACTGCGGGGGGAGGATATTCCCCTATCCTGCCGTATTCTCGCCGCGGCGAACGTCTTCGACGCCTGCATGACGGAGCGGGTTTATCGGAAGGCGCTGACTCGCGAGGAGGCATACGGCGTCATCCTTCAGGGCCGAGGGACGGAGTTCGACCCCGACGTCGTCGACGCGTTCGCCGACGTGTTCGCCGGGGACGGCGAAAGAGGTGTTTCGGAAAAATGACAGCCCTCCCGGAGATTTACGCAAAAGACACACCGGGCGAAATATCGAGAGAGATATTGATTGTGGACGACAGTGCCGCGAGCCTGAAGCAGATCGGCACCTATCTCGCGGGCACTTACGACTTTTCCATGGCGAAGTCCGGGGAACAGGCGCTGCGGATATGCGAGAGGGAGAGACCGGACCTCATCCTTCTCGACATTGACATGCCGGACATGGACGGATTCGAGGTCATCCGAAGGCTGAAGGTTCATCCGCTTCTGGAGCGCATCCCCGTCATCTTCCTGACGGGCAGCATGGACACCGAAACCGAGGCCCGCGGCCTCCGAACGGGCGCGAGAGACTTCATCAAGAAACCGGTGGAAAAAGACATCCTGCTTCACCGGCTTTCGCTTCATCTGCGTATCTCCTCCTACGAGGGCTACCTCGCCGAATCCGTCATGCGCATGACGGAGGGCTTCGCCCTGAGCATCGCGAACCTGATCGAGTGCCGGGACGAGAACACCGGCGGACACGTGCAGAGGACGAGCCGGTACGTGGAGATTCTGGGCAGACACCTTTTCTCCAAAGACCTCTTTCTGGACGAGCTTTCCGGCTCCGCGCTGGACATGATGGTACGCGCCGCCCCCCTGCACGACGTGGGGAAGATCTCCATCAGCGACCGGATACTTCTGAAGCCCGGCCGGCTGAGCGACGAGGAGTTCGCCGTCATGAAGACGCACTCGCCCGTCGGCGCGCAGATGCTGAAGGACATGTACGAGCGGACGCCCGCCCAGACGTACCTCCGGTACGCTCGCATGATCGCCGCCGCCCACCACGAAAGGTTCGACGGCAAGGGGTACCCGAGCGGACTCGCGGAGGAGGGCATCCCCCTCTGCGCCCGGATCATGGCCGTCGCCGACGTCTACGACGCCCTCGTGGACGACCGCGTCTACCGCAGGGGAATGACCCACGACGAGGCGGCGGGCATCGTCATGGAGGGACGCGGTACGCAGTTCGACCCGAAGATCGTGGACTCTTTCGACAAGTGCCGGGCCGAGTTCGCCGCGCTGACAAAAGACCGGTGCAGGCCGTCCTGAAAATCGATTACGGAGCGGAATAAAACCGATCATGGAATGGAAAAAAATCCTCAAAGCGAACTATATGCAGCTGAGCCTTGTCTTCGTCGCCTTCTTCCTGATGGTGGAGGTCAGTTACATTTCCGTCAGCGACATCGTACAGAAGCACCTGAACGAGAGGGCCGCCGACGCCCTCCGCGTCGCCGAGACGAACACCGAACTCGGCCTGAAGGAATCGATCCTCACTCTGACCGCTCTGGCCGAAAGCCTGAGGGACGCCCTCGAAAGGGGCGTGTCCGAGGGACGGGCCCGCTCGCTCCTGAACCTCGCGTCCACCTGGCTGCACAGCGACGACGACGGCCGCGTTCTTACCTTCTACGGAATCCTGCTGGGAGCCTCGGGAGAATACCCCATAAGCGGCTCCGGGTATGTCCCGGACGACATCCCCCGCAAGCTCGCATGGTTCATGGAAAGAGAGCGCGGCGGCGGGCACGCGAGCGCCCGGGATCGCATACGCTACTCCGCGCCTTACACGGACGCCGCGACCGGCCGGATGCTCGTCACGGCGGCCTGCGGCATCTACAGCAGAAGCGGCGAATTTCTGGGGGTGATCGCCACGGACATCGACACCATCCGCCTCAGCAGCTATTTCTCCCGGTTCCGGCCGCTGGAGGGCGGCTACGGCATACTCCTCGACGAACACATGATCCTCGTCGGCCACCCGAAGCGGGAGCTTCTCGGCTTTCCCCTGCTGAACATCGCTTCTTTTCAGGACGAAAGCCTGCGCGGCAGACTGAGGACGGACGGCCAGTTCTCGAGCGTCCGAATGAAGAACGTGAACGGAGACTCCGTGATCGTGTCCCTCCGAAAGATGTTCAACGGCTGGTACATCGGAACGGTCATCCCGTTTGACGTCTATTACCGCGACGTCTACCGCGAGGCGACCATCCTCTCCGTGATCGGGTTCATCCTGGCGTTCTGTCTCAGCTACATTCTGCTGCGGATTTCCGCGGCGAAAATGCAGTCCGACGAGGAAAACCAGAGCAAAAGCACCGTCGTGGCCACCATCAGCCACGAAATACGCACGCCGCTCAACGCGATCATCGGCCTTTCGGAGATGGAACTGAGCAAAGACCTGCCCGCGTCCACGCGGAACAACCTCGAGAAAATACTCAACTCGGGCTCGAACCTCCTGGCCATCATCAACGATATTCTGGACATCTCCAAGATCACGGCGGGCCGTCTCGAACTCACGCCGGCGGACTTCGACGTCCCGAACCTCATCAACGACGTGGTGCAGCTCAACCTCGTGAGGATCGGGTCGAAGAACATCGTGTTCGGCCTCCAGGTGGACGAGACGACGCCCCGCAAGCTCCGCGGCGACGAACTGCGCGTGAAGCAGGTTCTGAACAACCTGCTCTCCAACGCCTTCAAGTACACCCTGGAGGGTTCCGTGTCGCTCAATATCCGCTGCCGGCGCGACGGGGACTTCGCCGTCCTCCAGTTCATCGTGCAGGACACGGGCATAGGCATCAAAAAGGAACACCTCGGACAGCTCTTTAAGGAATACAGCCAGCTGGACTCGCGCCCCGATCGCAACATCGAGGGCACGGGGCTGGGACTGTCCATCGCGCGGAACCTCGTCGAGCTGATGGGCGGCACCATCGCGGTGAGCAGCAAATACGGGGAGGGCAGCCGCTTCACCGTCGTCCTCCGCCTGCAGACCGCCGACGCGACCCCCATCGACCCGGAGACGGTGAACCGCCTCCGGAACCTCCAGTTCCTGGAGGGCCGGAGCAGGAGGAACCGGCGTCTCGTCATCGCCCACGCGCTGCGGGGAAAGGTGCTGGTCGTGGACGACGTCACGACGAACCTGGACGTGGCGAAGGGGCTCATGACTCCCTACGGGCTGACGGTCGACTGCGTCCTCAGCGGTCCGAAGGCGATCGAACTCGTCCAGGCGATCCCCGACGACGCCCCAGACTCCGAGAAGTACGACGTCATTTTCATGGACCACATGATGCCGGAGATGGACGGGGTGGAAACGGTGCGCGTCATCCGCTCTCTCGGGACGGAGTACGCGCGCACCGTGCCGATCGTCGCCCTGACGGCCAACGCGATCATCGGAAGCAGCGAGATGTTCCTCCAGAACGGGTTCAACGATTTCGTCCCGAAGCCCATCGACCTCCTCCGGCTGGACGCGGTTCTGAACAAATGGGTGCGTTCGGACGCGCCGGGGCCGGCCCTTCCGCAGGCGGCGGAGGACGGAATCCTGGACGGCATCCGCGCGGAGGGACTCGACATCGAGGGGGGAATACGGCACTACGCGGGCGGGAAGGCGTATCTGTCGATTATCCGCTCCTACGCCCACCACACGCCGGAACTCCTGGAAACGCTGCGCGTCGAGGTACGGCGGCTCGAAACGCTGAGCGCCCCCTCCGAGGAGGATTTGCGGAAGTACGCCGTCGCCGTCCACGGCCTGAAGGGGGCGAGCTACGGCGTCAAGGCCGGCGCCGTCGGCGAGGCCGCCGAAGCCCTGGAACGCGCGGCGAAAGCGGGGGACTGGGAGACGGTGCGGACGGGGAACGGCGCCCTGCTCGAGGAGGCGGAGGCGCTGCTCGTTCGGATGGACGGGATACTGAAAGCCGCCGCCGGACACGCGAGCGGGTCCGCCCCGCACGGCGCCGGAAAGAAGAGGGAGCGCCGCGCCGCGCCGGACCCGGCGCTCCTCGAACGGCTGCTCTCCGCAGCCCGGCGTTTCAAGACCTCCGAGATGGAGGAACTGATGGAGGAACTGGACAGCTGCGACTACGAATCCGGGGCGGACATCGTCGCGTGGCTCCGGGATCAGATAGAAAACATCGAGTACGAGGCCGTCGCGGAGCGTCTGAAAGCTTTGCTGTCCGGGCGCTGACCCGAAAACCGATCGGCCGGAGCGGAACACGGGCCGAAGCGTTCGGCGAGGCGCCGTGCCCGGTATAGAGAAAGTGGGGAAGGTGCGTCATTTTGGCCGAAGAGAGCGAAGAGTTCATTGTTCCCACACGGGAAGAATTTTTGATGTTGAAGACCGAACTGGAGCAGGAGCGGCAGAAGCACGCAAAATCTCTGAGGGAACTCAAAAACCTGCGGGAACTCGTGAACCGGTCTAAGGAGATGCTCCAGGCGAGTACGCAGCTCTCCGACGTCATTTCCGCCGAGCGGGCGAACTACGAGATTTTCTTCAAGCTGATCATGAAGAACAGCTCGAACATCGTCATCGTATTCGATCAGGAATGCAAACTCCTTTACTGTTCCGACTCTTTCCTGACCCGGCTGAAGACCGCCGACGCCGGCCTGATCGTGGGCCGGAAGCTGGAGGACGTTTTCAGACGGTTTCTGGGCGACGAAGACCTCCGGCGGTGCTGCGCCGTCTTCGGGGACGTTCTCGCCGACAAGCGGAGCGCCTCCTTCGAGCAGACGATCCAATGGGAGCCGTCCGGCAATCCGCTCTCCTACATCGTCAATCTCAACCCCATGCTGGACGCGAACTCGCAGATGCTGGGCGTTCTGGTTCTGCTCTACGACCTCACCGACAAGATACAGGCCCGGCAGGCCGAGGCGACCTCCCAGGCAAAAAGCGCGTTCCTCGCGACGGTGAGCCACGAGCTGCGCACACCCCTCAACGCGATCATCGGGCTCTCGGAGGTGGAACTGCGGGAGAACCTCTCCAAGCGCACGCGGACCAACCTCGAAAAAATACTCAATTCGGGCTCGAACCTGCTGGCCATCGTCAACGACATTCTGGACATCTCCAAAATCGAGGCGGGCGGCTTCGAGATCACGCCGGCGGAGTTCGATATCCCGACCCTCATCAACGACGTGGTGCAGCTCAACATCGTGAGAATCGGCTCTAAAAACATCGTCTTCTCCCTCGACATCAACGAGAAAACGCCCGTCAGACTCCGGGGCGACGAGCTGCGCGTGAAGCAGATTCTGAACAACATCCTCTCCAACGCCTTCAAGTACACCAAAGAGGGCCGCGTGGCCTTCCACATCCACAGCCGGCGCGAGGGAAAGTGGGCCGTCGTCCGCTTCGCCGTGAGGGACACGGGCGTGGGCATCAAGCAAGAGGAAATCGGCCGGCTCTTCAAGGAGTACAGCCAGATGAAGTCGCGCCCCGACCACAACATCGAGGGCACGGGGCTGGGGCTGTCCATCTCGAAGCACCTGGTCGAGCTGATGGGCGGCACCATCCATGTGAAAAGCAAGTACGGGCACGGCAGTTTCTTTATCGTGACGCTGTGCCTCGAGATCGTGGACGATACCCCCATCGGCCCGGAGACGGCGGCCAACCTGCGGAAGTTCCGCTTCATGGAAAACCGGCTCAGAGGCCGCAGCAACATGGTCCGCGCCTACATGCCCTACGGAAGGGTCCTGGTCGTGGACGACGTCATGACGAACCTGGACGTGGCGAAGGGCCTGATGATGCCCTACGGCCTGACGATCGACTGTGTCCTGAGCGGGAAGGAGGCTATCGACATCGTACGCGCCACGCCCGACGACGCCCCGGCCGCCGAGAAATACGACATCATCTTCATGGACCACATGATGCCGGAGATGGACGGCGTGGAGGCGACGCGCATCATCCGCGGCGAGATCGGAACGGAGTACGCGAAGACGGTGCCGATCGTCGCCCTCACCGCGAACGCCCTCTCCGGCAGCAACGAAATGTTCCTCCAGAACGGTTTCGACGGATTCATCCCGAAGCCCATCGATATATTCCGGCTGGACGCGGCCCTGAACAAGTGGGTACTCGACAGGCAGAACGCGGCGGCCCAGGGGGCGGAAGGCCCGGAAAGGTCCGCGCAGCCGGACGATTCGTCCGGGATTCTGCGCGGCTTCCACGTGGACGGCCTCGACCTCGAAGCGGGAATAGACCGCTACGAGAGCGAGGCGGCCTACCTGGGCATCCTCAAATCCTACGCCCTGCACACTCCGGGGCTGCTCGCGAAGCTCTCCGCCGGAAGCATGGAAAACCCCTCCGAGGAGGAGATGCGGACGTACGCCACCGTCGTCCACGGTCTGAAGGGGGCGAGCTACGGCATCTGCGCCGAGCCCGTCGGCAAGCGCGCGGAGGCGCTGGAACTCGCGGCGAAGACGGGGCAGTGGGAGATGGTGCGCTCCGGCAACAACGCACTGATCGACTCGGCGGAGAAGCTGCTCGAAGATATGAGGGACCTTCTGGCGAAAGCCGCGGAGCGGATGCCCGAAAAATCGCGTGAAAAACCGCTCCGCGCGGAGCCGGACCGGGAAACCCTCGAAAAGATGCTCGCCGCGGCCCGGCATTTCCGAACCTCGCAGATGGAAAACCTTCTGGCGGAGCTGGAAAATTTCAACTACCAGTCCGGCGCGGATCTCGTCGCGTGGCTTCGGGAGCAGACGGACAACATCGAATACGACGCCGTCGCGCAGCGCCTGGAAGAGGTCATTGCGAGAGGCTGACCCGCGCGGCAGTTTGCGCGGAACATGCCCCCCGAGACTCCCCTGTGACAAACGCCTGTCTTAACTGAACATGGTATAAGTTTGGACGATTACAGGACATTTTCTCAGACGAGCGGCAAAATGCGCCGTTTGCCCTTGATGCGTTTTTCTTCCGGGAATAAACTCCTGATATTGCATACCGATGTTTGGAAATCAGGCTTGAAATCAGGCTTGAAATCAGGCTTGAAATCAGATTTGAAATCGGATTTGAAAATCAGGTTGAGGGAGGGATTCGCATGAAGTACGAAGCGGCGGTTTTGCGGTCCGACGGGGGCGCGGAACGCGTCCTGCTGACTTGGGATCTGTGCGTCGCCGTCGGCTATGCCGGGCGCAACCAGAAGGCCGTCAAAGACCACATCGAGGAGCTTGCGAAGGTGGGGGTTCCCGCTCCGTATGCCGTGCCGGCCATGTACTGGATCGAGCCGGACAGGGTGTTTTCGCTGAAGAAACTCTCCGTCGTCGGGGAGGCGACCTCGGGCGAAGTCGAGTTTTTCATGGCGCGCGACGAGGGAGGGGACCTCTTCATGACCCTGGCCAGCGACCACACGGACCGGGCGCTGGAGACCGTCTCCGTCTCGAAGGCGAAGCAGGCGTGCAGCAAGATCGTAGCTCCCCTCTTCTGGAAGGTCGCGGACATTCGGGAACACTGGGACACGATCGGGATCTCCTCGGAAATTCCATGCGAAGGGGGGTATCGTATCTATCAGAAAGGAGTCCTGGGCGATCTGCTGCCGCCCGAACGTCTGGAGGAGCTGGCGCGGGAAGACGCTCCGTTCCCGGGCAAAATCTCGCTTTTCAGCGGAACTCTGGCGGCCGCCGGCGGCATCGTTCACGCCGGGGAGTTTCGGATGACCCTTTCCGACCCGGTGCTGAACCGGTCCATCCGGTTCGCCTACACGGTCTCCGTTCTGCCGGACCGAAGTTGACAGAGCCTGACTTGAAGAAAGGTAATCGTTCAAACCCTGTATACCATGTCCAGTTAAGACAGGCGTTTATCACAGGGGGGTCTCGGGGGGGCCAGTGAGCCCGCTTTTGGGCGAACGAGCTCCGCCCCCCTGAGCTTGAATGTTGAGGGGAAGGTGTTTATCCAAGATGAAACTTCGCGTGGGAATTTTTCAAATCGATGTCGCGATCGGCGACGCGGCCGCCAACAAGCGCAAGGTCGAACACTGGATGGAAACGCGTTACGTTCCGTCGGAGCTGCCGACGGTCATCGTCGTCCCCGAGCTGTGGACGACCGGATACCGCCTGGATCGGGCCGCGGAACTGGCCGACGCGGAAGGCCGGGGAACGGCGGAATTTTTGGGAAATATCGCCAAACGCCACGGCGTGTGGTTCGCGGGAGGAAGCGTCCTTGCGTCGATTAAATCCACATCCGCATCCAAATCCACATCCGCATCCACATCCGCATCCAAATCCAAATCCCCCTCGGGGACGGGCGGTTACGCCAACCGCGGACAGGTCGTTTCGCCCGACGGTGAGCTGGTGCGGAGCTACGACAAGGCGCATCTCATCCGTCTGATGGAAGAGGACAAATACTTCGCCGCGGGACGCGAGCCGTCGCTGTTCGAGATCCGCGCCTCCGGCGGGGCGGGCGCGCGCGTAAAAGCCGGCAACGTGACCTGCTACGACATTCGTTTCTGCGAGTGGCTGAGGCGGTACGCGCTGGAGGGAACGGAGGTTCTCTTCGTCGCGTCGCAGTGGCCGGCCTCCCGTGCGCTGCACTGGAACGCGCTTCTGAGGGCGCGCGCCATCGAGAACCAGATGTTCGTCGTCGCCTGCAACCGCACCGGAACGTCCGACGGCACGGCTTTCGGCGGGGAATCCACCGTCATCGACCCCTACGGGGAGATCCTCTTCAAAGCGGGCGAGGGGGAGGAAGCCGCCTTCACCGTGATCGAAACATCCAAGGCCGCGGAGTTTCGCAATTTCCTGACCGTCTTCAAAGACCGCGTGCCCGAAATCTACGTTCCGGCTTGAACAAATTTATTTGCACTTAATTTCATTTATACTTAAATTCAGGGGAGGTTTTCAGTGTGAGGAAAGTATCGGGGACAAGCATGTCGGGGAAGAGCATTTTGAAAGTTTTGGCCGCTGCGGCCGTTATTTGGGGGTTGTCCGTTCCTTCCGCGTCCGCGCTGGAATTCAAGTTCGCCCACTCCGGGAGTCTCGAGCACCAATACCACATCGGGGCGGAGTATTTCAAGAAACTGGTCGAGGAGAAGTCGGGCGGAGAGATCAAGGTCAACATCTTCCCGCAGGCGCAGCTGGGGAGCGAGCGGGAGGAAGCGGAAGGCGTCCGCATGGGCACGATCGAGGTCACGGCGATAGCGGCGGGCGGCGCGCTGCCCGGCTTTGTCCCGGAGATGCAGGTTTTGGGCGTGCCCTACCTCTTCAAGAGCCGCGCACAGGCCTACAAGGCCCTCGACGGGGAGGTCGGCGCGGAGCTCAACCGCTGTATGGAGGCCAAGGGTTTCCGCAACCTGGCTTACTGGGAGGTCGGATTCCGCAATTTCACGAACGGCATTCGCCCCATCAAAACGCCCGCGGACATGAAAGACCTGAAAATCCGCGTCCAGGAGTCCAAAATATGGATGGAGTTCATCAGCAGACTGGGCGGAATCCCCACGCCTATCCCGTTCAGCGAGCTTTATTCCGCGCTTCAGCAGAAGGTGGTGGACGGAGAGGAGAATCCTGTCGCGACGATTTACTCCATGAAGTACTACGAGGTTCAGAAATACCTCTCGCTCGACCGCCACACCTACGAGGCCGCAGCCGTTCTGGCCAATCCCAAATGGTTTGCCGGCCTGACGCCCGACCAGCAGACGATCATTCTCGAGGCCGCGGCGGAAACGAGCGACTATCAGCGTAAATTCCTCGAAGATCAGGAAGTGCAGCAACTCGACGTCATCCGAAAGGCGGGGGTCGAAATCCTCGAAAACCCGGACATCGACGCTTTCGCGGAGGCGACGAAGGACCTGTATAAAGTTCTGGGCGATGTCATTCCCGAATCCCTGATCGAAAAAATCCGCGCAGGTTCGTAATAAAACCCCGAGGCTCCGCTCCAAACTCCGGCCCCGAAACCCAGGATCGGGTCCGGGGCCCGCGGCCCCGGCGGGGTTTGGGGCGGAGCCCCAAGGTTCGAAGGTTTGTAAACGTTCGATTTCCGAGGAGGCCATTCGATGAAGTATCTGGAAAAAGTTCTCGCGTTCCTGGCGGGGCTGAGTCTTTTCGTCGTTTTCGGCGTGGTGTTCGCCCAAGTCTTCCAGCGCTACGTCTTCAACATCGCTCTGCCCTGGGCGACCGACGTCATTCGCATCGCTTTCGTTTACACGATCTTTCTGGGGATGACCCTGGGCGTGATCAAAAAGCTGCATCTGAACATCGATTTCCTGATCCACTCTTTCCCGGCGTCCTGGAAACCCTTTTTCGGCCTTCTTTCCAACGCCGTCACGTTCATTTTTCTCTCCGCGGTGCTGGCCTACAGTTTTCCGTTCATCCGCCACAATATCGATCAGACCATGCCTTATCTGAACCTTTCGATGGCGTGGGTCTACGGCGTCATTCCCGTCGGCGCGGCGGTCATGCTCTGCGCCCTGCTCACGGACACGGTCAAAACAATCGCGCTCCGTTCGGGAGCGAAGGCGGACTGAATCCATGCTCTGGATAGCCGCTCTTTTCGGAACCTTTCTTCTGGGGATTCCCATCGCTTTTTCTCTCGGCATCATCACGCTGGGAGGGCTCGCCCTTTCCGGGTTTCCCCTTGAAGTCGTGGTTCAGCGCATGTTCACGGGAGTGGATAATTTTTCCCTGATTGCCATTCCTCTTTTCGTGCTGGCCGGGAACCTCATGGCGGCCGGAGGCATATCGCGCCGCATAACGAATTTCGCCGAGGCCATGGTCGGTCATTGGCCGGGCGGGCTGGGCATGGTCGTCATCGTGGCGGCGATGATCTTCGCGGCGGTCACGGGCTCCGCCATCGCCGCGGCGGCCGCCATCGGAGGCATTCTGATGTCCGAGATGGTGGAGAAGGGTTATTCGAAGGCGTACTCCGCTTCACTCGTCGCCTGCGCCGGCACGATCGGCCCGATCATTCCGCCCAGCATACCCCTGGTCGTCTACGGCGTCATGGTCGGCTCCTCCATCGCGAAGCTCTTCATGGCCGGAGTCATTCCCGGCATTCTGATGGGCGCGCTTCTGATGACCGCCAACTATTTCGTCAGCCGATCGCGCGGTTACGTCGGGCGTTCCCGGAAGCCCACGGCGAGGGAAAGGCTGCTTGGCTTCAAGGACGCGATTCTGGCTCTTCTGATGCCTCTGATCATCATCGGCGGCATTGTCCTCGGCGTCTTCACGCCCACGGAGTCCGCCGGCATCGCCGTCGCCTACGCCCTGCTGCTGGGAGGTCTCGTCTACCGCGAGCTGACGTGGAAAAGCGTGGCCGATTCTTTCATCGACGCGGCGGTCAGCAGCGGGGTCATTCTCACGGTTTTGATGACGGCGAGCCTCTTTATCTGGTTTTTGACGGTCAAAATGCTCCCGCAGCAAATATCTCAGGCCCTGCTTTCCGTCATTCACGACAAATGGACGGGGCTTCTGATCATGAACGGCATTCTTCTGGTTGCGGGAACTTTCATCGACACCATCAGCGCCCTGACGATCTTTGTGCCGCTTTTCCTTCCGCTGGTGAAGACGCTGAACATCGATCTGGTTCACTTCGGCATTATCGTCGCCATGAACCTCACCATCGGAATGGTGACTCCGCCTTTGGGAGTATGCCTTTTCGTGTCCTGCGGTATCGCGAAGATCTCTCTGCGTGAGATTCTGAAAGATTTGGCGATTTTGCTGATTCCGATGCTGATCACCCTGCTTCTGCTCACCTTCATTCCCGAGCTCTCGACCTGGCTGCCCGACGCCCTGGGATTGAAGTAGAGTCTTGAAGCAGAGCCTCGAAGCAGAGCCCCGCGGTTGTGTCCGGAAGGCCGAAACTGTGCTATCCTCATTGGCGGCGCGGATTTTTCGGGTTCACGGCGCCGGACGCGACGAAAACTACGAAAACAAAACTCCGGGTTCGCGGAATCGCGGGAGAAAAACAGGGAGGATGGATCGAGTTGAAAGCGTACAAGGGTGCCGATGTAAAAAAATTCGACAAGAGGCCCGGCCTCGTGGGGACGTTCGTTCACGGGGAGGGGCAGACCCTCGCGTACTGGACCTTCGAAGAGGGCGCGGTGCTGGCGTCCCACAGCCACGTTCACGCGCAGATCACCTGCGTGGTCAGCGGAAAGCTCCGCTTCGAGACGGAAGGCGGATCGGCGGTCGCGGGGCCGGGCGACTTCGTCGTGTTCGCCCCGAACGAGACTCACGGAGGAGTCTGTCTGGAAAAGGCCGTCGCGCTGGACGCTTTCGCCCCCGCGCGGGAGGACTTCAAAGCGGAGATGGGCTGGACGGATTGACGCGGAGCGAAACGGCGCGCGGCGCGGCGTCCGAGACGCTGAACGGCATTCGCGTGAACTGCTACGATCGCGCTGAAGACGCGCGGAGCGCCGAAGACGCGGTTCTTTTCCTGCACGGCTGGGGCTCCGATTTTTCGCCGTTCCGCCCATTTTTAGACGGCATGAGCGGCCGCCGCGTCTGCGCGCTGAACCTTCCCGGATTCGGGGGAAGCGCGGAGCCGCCCGTCGCGTGGTCCGTCGGCGACTACGCGGATTTTGTTCTGGATTTTCTGGCGGAACGGGGCATCCGAAGCGTCACCCTGATCGGGCATTCCTTTGGGGGAAGGATCTCCATCAAACTGGCCGCCCGCGGAGCGGAGACCCGGGGC
The DNA here is from genome assembly GCA_031276855.1 of Synergistaceae bacterium. Taxonomy (GTDB): domain Bacteria; phylum Synergistota; class Synergistia; order Synergistales; family Aminobacteriaceae; genus JAISMH01. The sequence continues at coordinate 7,478 of JAISMH010000114.1, read as the reverse complement.
TTACCGGTCGAGACCGCGCCGGTCGAGATCGTGAAGATGGTCCTCGTGGACAGCGCGGGAATCCGCCCGAAGAGGACTCCCGTGCGGAAGCTGAAAACGCTGGCGTACAAGGGCATTCGGGGGATTCTTTCCCTGGAGGCGGTTCGGAAAAGGGCTCCGTCCCTTCTGGAGAGCTGGCGGATGCGGAACGCCTCCGCGGACTACCGAAACGCCACCCCGCGTATGCGCGAGTGTCTGGCGAAGGCGGTGGGCGAAGATCTGACCCCCTGCCTTTCCGCGATACGCTGTCCGACGCTCCTGATCTGGGGAGAAAACGACTCCGAGACGCCCCTGTCCGACGCCAGGATCATGGAGAGGCTGATCCCCGACGCCGGGCTCGTCGTGCTGAAAAACGCCGGCCACTATTCTTTTCTGGACCAAAGCTACGCCTTCGGAAGGGTTTTGGACTCCTTTCTGAACATCGCGCGATGACGGCGCCGCGTTTTCTTTCGAGTTTCCCGGTTTTCCCGATTTCATCGATTTTCTCGATTTTATCGATTTTGCCGGTGCCGGCGCTCCTCGTCTGCTGCGGCGTCACCTGTCTGCGCGACTACCACCTGTTCCAGCTCAATTCCTACAGGGCGGGGGCGCAGCTCCGGGGGCTGGCGCGCGGCTTTGCGAGGGAGTACCTTCTCCGCCATGCCGCCGCTTTCGCCGTTCTGGCCGTCACGGCGGCCGCCCTGCCGCGGGCCGTCGCGGCGCCGTTCGCCGTCCTGGCCTACGCGGTTCAAACGTATTTCAACCGGCCGCGGAAGGCCAAAAAGCCCTTGGTCTATACGCCCCGCGTCAAGCGGATGCTCGCGGTCCACGGACTTCTTGTCGCGCTTGTCACGCTCGCCGCCGGATCGTTTTCTGCCGGCGGGCGGGACTTCTGTCTGGCTTTCCTTCTGCCGGCGTCGCCCTTTTTCGTCCTGCTGGCCAACGGGCTGAACGCGCCCGTCGAAAAGGCGCTCAACCGCCGGTATATCCGCGACGCCGAGCGGAGGCTCAGGGCAATGCCGGGCCTCGCCGTGATCGGCGTGACCGGCAGCTACGGCAAAACCAGCACGAAGTATTTCCTGCACGCGCTTCTGTCCTCCCGGTACAACGTTCTGATGACCCCGGAGAGCTTCAACACCACCCTCGGGGTCGTGAAGGCCGTGCGGACGCGGCTGCGGCCCGTCCACGAGGTCTTCGTCTGCGAGATGGGAGCGAGGAACGCCGGCGACATCGAAGAGATCTGCGGCATCGTCAGGCCGCGCCACGGCGTGATCACCGCCATCGGGCCGCAGCATCTGGAGTCCTTCAAATCGCTGGAAAACATCGTCAAAACAAAGTTCGAGCTGGCGGACGCGCTTCCCGAAGGGGGGCTCCTTTTCCTGAACGGAGACGACGAAATCCTGCGGAGCCGGGCGCGCGGCGCCGATGTCGTCTATTCGGCATCCGACGGAGTCCCGCGTTCTGAAGGCGCTCCGCGTCCCGGCGGAGCGCCAAATTCCGACGCTCCGCGCTGCCGGGCCCCGGACTACGCGGCCCGGGACATCCGGGTTTCGGAGAGGGGATCGTCGTTTTCCGTCGTCTTCCCGGACGGGGAGGAGCGCCGTTTCGAGACGCCGCTGCTCGGAAGGCACAACGTGCAAAATATTTTGGCGGCCGTCGCGGTTTCCGACCGTCTGGGCGTCGGCCGCGGCGACATGGCCGCGAGCGCCGCCCGGCTGGCGCCCGTCCCGCACCGGCTGCAGCTGATTCGCCGGAATTCCGTGATCCTCATCGACGACTCGTACAACTCCAACCAGAGCGGGGCCCGCGCCGCGCTCGAGACCCTCGCTATGTTCGAGGGGCTGAAGATTCTGGTCACGCCCGGCATGGTCGAGCTCGGGGCGGCGGAGGACGAGAGCAACCGCCGGTTCGGCTCGGAGGCCGCCGCGGTGTGCGACCGCATCGTCCTGATGGGGGAGCGGCAGACCCGGAGCGTCCGCGAGGGCCTGAAGCTCGCGGGCTTCCCCGACGAAAAAACGGAGGTCGCCGAGTCGCTGGAACAGGCGTTTGAACGAATAGAAAAATTCAGTCTGGAAGGCTTCGGCCGGAAGGTGGTTCTGCTGGAAAACGACCTGCCGGACAATTATTAGAGCCCTCGGCTCTTTCAGGGGCAATTTTTTGCCGCCGATCATGAGCTGTCGTACGCTGTTTTCCAGCTTATGTCTGCATGAAGCCGGCGAAGGCGGACGAACTATTTGCTATAATTGCGCGGGGTATTGGTATTGTTGATGTATATGCGGAAAGGACGGCAGTATGGACAGCGGACGCGGCGCGCGGCGCGCATGGAAAGCGTTTGCCCGGTACGGCAGGGATTACGCGGTTCGCTTCGCCCTGGCGTTTCTGCTGGCCGTGGCAGCGTATTCCGCCGCGGAGTTTTGGACGCTTCGGAATTGGGACTCGGAAGAATCGCTGGTCGTCGAGATCGTGGACGTCGGAAGCGAAAAAATCCTGTCCGCGGAGCCCGGGAGCGGCGGAGACGAGGGCGGCGAGGGTGACGGGGGAGAGCCGTTTCAGACGGCGGAGACGGAGATCGCGGCGCGAATCCTGACGGGAGAGCAGCAAGGCCGGGTCTTTTCCGGCTCCGTGACCCGGATGAAGAGCGGGGGCGTCGAGCCGGAAAAGGGACGCCGCTACATTCTGTTCACGGACACCTTCGAGGACGGTTCGATGCAGTATTCGATCGCGGACGCCTTCCGCGCCCCCGCGGTCGCGGGCGCCGTCGTGTTCGCCTGCGCGTGCCTGACCGCCTTTGCCGGACGCGCCGGGGCAAAGGCCCTCTTGGGGCTGGCCCTTTCGGTCGCCGCCCTTCTGTGGGGGCTTGTCCCTCTGCTGAGCCGGGGGGTTCCGCCCGTCCCCGCGGCCTTTGCCGCGGTGGTTTTCATCGCCGGAGCGACGGTGCTCTGCGTCGTCCGGCGCGGGCGGCGCGCGGTGCCCTTCCTCGGAACGCTGGGGGGAACCGCCGGAGCGTTTCTGCTGGGGCGCCTCATGGTCGAATTCTGGCACCTCTCCGGGCTGGCGGGGGAGAACGCGCCCCTCTTGGCCAGCACGCTTCCGGGCATCGACATCCGGGGAATCCTGCTCGCCTCCGTCGTCGTCGGGGCCGTCGGGGCCGTGCTGGACGTGAGCGTCTCCATTACGGCGGCCCTGTCGGAGCTCGCCGAACACAACCCCGGCATCGCCCTCTTCGACCTGTGGGCCTCGGGGCTTCGGGTGGGGACGGAGGTTCTGGGCAGCATGATCAACACGCTGATTCTGGCCTATCTGGGAACGTCCCTGCCCACGACGATTCTGATCAGCAGCGCGGGGGCGGATTTCTGGGGCTTGATGAACGACCCTTACGTGGGGCAGGAAATCGTCCACAGCGCCGCGGGAACCTCCGGGCTGTTGCTGACGATTCCCATTACGGCGGCTTGTTTTGCGCTGCGGGAAAAATTTTTGGCGCCGCGCGGCGGAAATTGCCGGGCCGGGTTCGATAAAAAATAAAACTGGAGCCATTGGCTGTTGCCATGACACACGACGGGGTGAGAACATGACCGGGGACGGGGTAAAACCAGGGACTGCAGAGGAGCCGGGAGCCGGCTTCGCCGAGACTCGGGCGGTTATCGACATCGGCAGCAACTCGATCAAGCTGCGCGTCATCCGCAGGGAAGAAAACGCTTTGCGCGTGCTTATCGACAGGACGGAACTCGTCCGCATGGGGCAGGGACTCGAGAACGGAATCATCGCCGAAACCGCGATGCGGCACGGCGCCGAAACCATTCAACGCATGGCGCGCACGGCCGCGGAAATGGACGCGGACCTGATCGTCGTGGGAACCATCGCGCTGCGCTCCGCCCGCAACGCGGAGGTCTTCATCCGTCAGGTCCGAGAGGAGACGGGTTTGGCCGTCGAAATCCTCTCCGAGGAACAGGAAGCGCACCTGGCCTGGCTGGGGGCCGTCCACTCCCTGGGCGTGCAGGGGGGCGACATCGCGGTGCTCGACATCGGCGGCGGCAGTACGCAGTTCGTCGTCAGCGCCGATTCCCGAATCACGCGCTCCGCGAGCATTCCCATCGGAACCGTGAACCTGACCGAGAAGTTTTTCGCCGCGGAGCCCGTGGAGCCGGACACGGTAGAAAAGGCGGTCCGGTACGTCCGGGACGCGTTCGTTTCCGGCGGGGCGGCGCCCGCTCCGGGGTTCTCCGTTATCGCCATGGGAGGGGGGGTGCTCGCCCTCGCGTCCGTGAAGCAGAGGTTCCCGGCGTTCATCCCGGGGAAGCTCGACGGAACCTTTTTGACGCGGGCCGACATCGCGGCGCAGAGGGATCTTTACGCGTCGACGTCTTTGGCCGAGCGCATGAAAATCGCGGCCCTGCCCCCCAAGCGCGCGGATATCGTCCTCGCCGGCGCGTGCATCGCGCAATGCGCCCTCGAAGTGCTGCGGGCCGATTCTTTCCGCGTCAGCATCAACGGGCTCCGTCACGGCCTCCTGCTGAAGATGTTCGGAGACTCCGCCCGCGGCCTCCGGCTGGCGTGAACCGAACCCGCGCTCCGGCTCTTCCGGCTTGCCGATCAGCCTGTCCGCGCACCGTCACACGTCCGCCAGGGTGCGGCCCGTCTTGAGGGCCGCTTCCAGCGGAACGGAGAGGTCCGCGGCCGACCTCATGACGCGGGCGAGGGCGTCCCCGACCTCCTCCGCGCGCTCTTCCGGGCACTCGCACACGAGGGAGTCGTGAATCTGCAAAAGCAGCCGAACATCCCCGTCCGCGGCGAAACGCCGCTCGAAACCGAGCATCGCCTTGCGCGCGATGTCGGCGGCCGTTCCCTGTATCGGCGTGTTGACGGCGATGCGTTTCAATCCGTTCCGGTCGCGCAGGCCCTCCGCCGCCTCGGCAATGGGGCGGACGCGCCCGAAGAGGGTTCGGGTGTAGCCCCGCGCCTGCGCCTGCTCCGCGCTTTCGTCCAGATAACGCTTGACGCCGGGCAGGGCGGAGAAGTAACGGGCGATGATGCCCGCGGCCTCGCCGCGCGCGACGCCGAGACGGCCGCCCAGCCCGAAGGAACTCATTCCGTAAAGCAAGCCGAAGTTGATCATTTTCGCCACGCGCCGGAGCTCCGGCGTCACGTCCTCGGGCGGAACGGAAAAAACCCAGGCCGCCGTCTCCCGGTGAATGTCCCTCTCGCTCCGAAACGCCTCCAACAGACGCTCCTCGCCCGACATGTGCGCCAGAACGCGAAGCTCGATCTGAGAGTAGTCCGCCGCGACGAAAACGCGCCCCGGCCCGTCGGGGATCAGGCCCTCTTTGATGCGGCGCGACCACTGCCCGAAGGCGGGAAGGTTTTGCAGGTTCGGGTCCCGGCTGCTGAGGCGCCCCGTCCCCGTGAAGGCCGCCTCGAACGTCGTATGCACCACGCCGCCCCCAAGGCCCGCCGCCTTCTGCAGGGGGACGGCGAAGCCGCTCAGCATTTTGGACAGCTCCCGGTGCTCCAGCATCAGGCGGGGCACGCCGCTGTGCGGCAGTCCCATGTTCGCGAGGCTCTCCAGCACGGAGGCGCTGGTGGAAAAGGCCGTCTTTCCCCTGGTCTTCGCGCCGCCGGGAAACCCCAGGCGCTCGAACAGCAGCCACGCGACCTGACGGGGGGAGTTGAGGTTGATCTCCTCCCCCGCGGCCGCGCCGATTTCCTTTTCGATGGAGGCGAGACGCTCCTCCAGCTCCCGCTGCAGCCCGGAGAACACTTTCGGGGCAAGGCGTATCCCCCCGCGCTCCATATCGACCAGAATGGGAACGAGAGGCAGATCGACCTGCGTCATCAGCTCGAAAAGCCCCTCGTAGCGCCGGATTTCCAGATTCAGCTCCCGCGCCGCGCGGCGGAGCGCGAGGGCCGGAACGCCGCCGGAGTTCCGCGGGTAAAGGGCCTCCAGGGTGTGAAGGGTGCGGTCGGGGTGGAGCAGGTAATGGGCGATCTTGAGGTCCCATACCGCGCATTTCTCGAAAGTTCGGGGCCCGAAACAGGCCGCCAGCTCCTTGTAATCGTTCACGAAGAGCTTTTTCCCCGCGAGCCGCGCCCAAAAATCGGGGGTGATCTCCAGCCCCTGCAGCACGGCGTAGCGCCCCCCGGCGTCGGCCAGCTGAATTTCGGCGCTTCCCGCCTCGGGGGGATATTTTCCGTTTCCGGCGTGCGAAAAGACGAGGGCCAGTTCGCCGGCTTCGAGCAAACGCTCGGCATCCGAAGCCTCCGCCGCGGACTCGGGGCCGTCGGCGAAGACTTCGGAACCGCCGGCGGCTTCGGATGCGCCGGTCGTTCCGTCCGCGGCCTCTTCTGCGGCGGGGCGGGCTTCGGCGCTCGTCGGAACCGAGGTCTGCGCCGACGGGCTTTTCAGCAGCTTCTCCGTCAGCCTCGACAGGCCCAGACGCCGGGAGAGCGCCAGGGCCTCGCCGAGACGGGGCCGGCTTTCGCCCGCGGCGGCGAGTACCGGCAGGTCGAATTTCAGGCGGATCAGCTCGCGGCTCTGGAACGCGGACTCCTTCCCGGCCGCGAGCCTTTTCGCCACGGCCGGTTTTTGGCCGTCCAGCGAATCGAAAAGCCGTTCGAGCGTCCCGACCTCCCCTATCAGCTGAAGGGCGGTTTTTTCCCCGATGCCGGGGACGCCGGGCACGTTGTCCGAGGCATCGCCCAGAAGCGCCAGGTAGTCGGGCATCGATTGGGGCGGAAAGCCGAACTCCTCCGTAAAGGCCGCCTCGTCGTAGTCTTTCAGCGCCGTTATCCCCCTGACGGGGCGCAGCATCCTCACCCCGGGGGCGAGAACCTGAAACAGGTCTTTGTCCGAGGAGACGATCACGGCCTCTCCGCCTTCCCCCGCGACCGCGCGGGCCAGAGACGCGATGACGTCGTCGGCCTCCACGCCCGGTTCCGCGACGACGGGACAGCCCATGAACGTCAGCAGGTCTCTCAGAAGGGGCACCTGTATTTTGAACTCCTCGGGGGTCGGCTTGCGCTGGGCCTTGTAGTCTTTGTAGAGCTCGTGGCGGAAGGTCGGCCCCGGCGCGTCGAAGACGACGGTGCGGCGGACGGGTTCGAGTTCGTCTTCGATCTTCGTCAGCATGTTCATGAACCCCAGGATGGCGTTCGTCGGCGTCCCGTCCGGGGCGTTCAGGGGGGGAACGGCGTAAAAGGCCCGAAACGCGAGCCCGTGCCCGTCGACGATAAGCGTTCTGTCCCTCGTATCCCGTCTCTTATCCGGCTGCATATCCAGAACAATCATCTCCTAAGCCTTATGTAAACGCAAAAAAACGAACGTCGCGCCGCTATTATGACAGAAATTGCGCATTTCCCCGCGCGCCGGGTGCCGGGCCGATTCCTCCCCAAGGGGTTGCGCAAATCCGATTGAATGATGTACAATCCGAAAATATAGAATTCGAATTAAAAAAAATTTACAGGGA
>JAISMH010000106.1 GCA_031276855.1 Synergistaceae bacterium | reverse complement strand
CGAGGAATACCCGACGATCCTGGCGGGAAAGACGCAGGTTCCCGCGGGGCTCAGGCCGATGTCGTAATCTTTCTCGGAGGGAAGAGGCGGTACGTCGCCGGAAGCGGCAAGCGTCAGCGGGAAGGTCTTCGCCCTTGCGCCCACGCGGACCGTCAGTTCGGCTTCCCCGGACGTGATTGGCGTCAGGCGCCAGTAACCGCCGTCCTCGCCGAATTCCAGCACCGTCCCCGTCCCCGTCGGGACTTCAAATTTCACGTCGAGGCTCACGTCGGCGCCTTGCCTCGTCGTTTTCGGCACTCTGAGCGCCCGCGTGACGCTGCGGCTCGTGTCCGGGCTGACGAACAGCACCGGCACGGCGGCAAAGCCCGAAGCCTCCGGAAACGCCCCGGCCAGGGCCGCCAGCTCGGGGTAATAGCCGGGTTCGGACAACCAGTCCGCCCCCAGGCCGGACACGTTCCCGATCGTCATCTCCGCGTTGGAGAGGGCGCGAATCGCGGGGAGGCCGCCGTTCGGGTCGGTCAATTCCCAGCCTTCGCCCTTGTACGGCTTCTGTCCCGTTCCCTGCGTGTCGAAGACGGAGCCGGTCACTTCCGAAATATTGCTGGTGTTGTATCCGATGAACCCGCCCGCGCCGGTTTGGGACGCGGCATTGCCTCTCGGCCCGTCGACGCGGCCCGTCGCGCAGCTGTTTTTGATTTTCCCGGCCGAGTCTTTGCCGTTATAGATGCGATACCCCACGAATCCGCCGGCCGCGGCGCGATCTGTGCCGCCTGCGGGCACGGATACGGAACCCGCCGCGTAAGCGTTCTCGATGAGAGCTTTCCCCCCGAAGGCCAGGTCGATTGGGAACGGCAAGCCCGACAAATCGGGATTGGCGCTCGCGACTCCGATGAAACCGCCCGCGATGAAGTTCTTTTTCCCGGTTCCCGTTCCGGAAACGGAACCCGCCGCGAAGGCGTTCGTGATGCTTCCGCCCACCTGCCCTCCGGCAAAACCGCCCGCCGCGGCGAACGGCTCGTCGGCGTTCTTGGACACGGACACCGCGTTCACCGCGCAGGCGTTTGTGACGCTTCCGCCCATCTGTCCCCCGAGGAGTCCGCCCGCGAGCGCGAGCGAGAGATCCCCGCTGCCGACGGCGGAGCCGGAAACGCGCCCCGCCGCGGAGACGGCCTCGATGCTTCCGCCCGCCTGCCCTCCGACGAGTCCGCCTGCCAGCACAAAAGAACCTCCGGGTAGGGTGACGGGGATTTTCCCGGAACCAAGGTCGATTATAAAAACGTGGGGGGCGGGAGGCTCGGAAGCGATCCCGGATACGCTGCCCGAGACGTCGCAGCTTACGAGACTCGCCCTGCCTCCCATGCCTCCGGCGAGTCCGCCCGCAAAGAGATCTTTCACGGCGCGGACGGCGGCTTCCGCGTCGCTCGGGCTGGAGAGCTCCAGGAGGGCGAAGGCCGAAACGGCCTCTTTCAGGAGCGCCTTGGCGAATGAACCTCCGCGGCTGCCGCCGCGCCCGGCGGCGATGTCGAAACTCGTCACCCGGAGGCCGGAAATCCGGACGTCGCCGGAAAGTATCCCGAACAGGCCGGCGAACTCGTAAGCGTAGTCCGAGCTGACTATTCTGAAGTTGCTCACCGTCTTTCCGTCGCCGCTGAGCACGCCGGTGAAATAATGGTCGTCCGAAAAGATCGCTCCGATCGGAATCCAGTCCGAGCCTCCGAGGTCGATGTCTTTCGTGATTCGGTACGTCTCGTCCGCGCTTGTCCCTTTGTTCACCCAATCCCGGAAAGTGCTGAACTGCTCCGCGCTGTCCATCTCGTAATAAGTGCCTTTCCAGGAAGGTTCTTCGGTTCCCCATCCCGGGCCGGCCGCCGGAAGCGGGCACAAGAGGCAGAGCGCGAAAAGAAAGCCCCGCGCCGAGAGTGAACGGATTCGTCCGAAGCCGTTCGGAAACGCAGCCGCAAAACCCATAAACGTCAACGTCAACTTCAACTTCAACTTCAATTTCGATTTCAAAAACTCCAATCTCAAAATAAAATTCTCCTCTCGAAATAAGATGAAATGCTCCACCGCCGCCGAAACGCGCGCATTGTAGCATTGCCTTACAGACGCGATGACTGTCTTTATTGCCGAATCCGTTCCCTTTCGGGGGCCAAATCCGGGATATTGCTCAACAATACGCGGGTATTTACGGCAAATTGCCCTGAATCGGCTTAAGTGAAGGAGCGCAGCGACTGAACGAGCTCTGCTCCCCTGAGCTTGAACGTTTACGGAATACGCTATTTTGCTTGATATTATGAGGAAAACCCATATAATTGTATTTGAAAGTCTGTGTCCGCGGCTTTGGGCCGGGGGCCGAACGGTGAGGGAGTGATTCATGATGGTGCAGTCGATAGGCGCGAACATCAAGGCCAAGCGTCGCGCGCTGGGGTTGAATCAGGGAGATTTGGCGGCGTCGCTGGGGCTGACCCAGGCGAACGTCAGCCGCATAGAGGCCAGTGTCAAGGGGCCCAGCGGAGAGATGCTTCTGTCCATCGCCGAGGCTCTGGGCTGCGACGTGCGGGAGCTGCTCGGCGTCGAGGATGCCGGCCGGCCGGCGCACGAGCTGGACGACGACGCGAGGACGTTCGTCCTGAACGCCATGAAGGGCGACCCTCAGTTCGGGATACACCTGCGCAGTTTTGTGAAGGACTCCGAGAACCTCACGGACGAAGACTGGCAGTTCCTTGCGGCGCAGCTGAAACTGGCCTTGGGATACGCTTCCGACGCCATCAAGGCGCGGCGCATGAAGGGCAATTTCTGAGGGCGGCCCATGCACGAGAGCGCGGCGGCCAAAAAACTTTTGGCGGCGACCCTGCCTCTGATGCGGACGCCGCCCGTCAATTTGGGTGTCATATGCGACTGCCTGAAGGTGGAGGTCTACGCGATGCCCTGCGAAGCCTTCGGCGCGGCGTTCTCCCATTGCGGCGGAAGGCGCTGTCTTCTGGTGAACTCCCGGCTGCCGCAGGGCCGTTTCCGCTTTTCCATCGCGCACGAACTGGGACATTTCCTTTTGAGGCACAGGCCCCTCGCGTATATCGGGGAAAAAAGGAGCCCGGCCATTGAAAAAGAGGCGGACGCCTTCGCCTCGGAACTGCTTCTGCCCGAGGACTTTCTCCGCGCCGACGCCGCGCGCTTCACCGTCCCCGATCTCGCCCGGCGCTATAAAGTCTCGCGTCAGGCCCTCGAAATCCGCATGAAAAACCTGAAATTTTAAGATTAATTTTAAGATTGATGTTCCGAAACAAGACTAAAGCGCTAAAATATATATGTTTTTGAGTCGCATTCGAGAAGGAGGCAGTGAAATATGAAGTGGAGTATCAACATGAAAGTTTTCAGGCGTTTTCTGCGGGGCGCCGCCGCTTTGGCGGTCGTGCTCGCGGCTGGGAGTTCACTGGGCGCGGCGGCGGCCGACGACCCGCTGAGGGGGAATTATTCGATTATTCTCAAAGACAGGGTGATCCTGACAAAGGATGTAACTTCAGGCACAGACACCAGCACCCACTACAGCCTCACGGACACAAACGCGGCCCCCGTGGCGGCG
>JAISMH010000028.1 GCA_031276855.1 Synergistaceae bacterium | reverse complement strand
CCCCTTATTCACGATGATATCCTCAGCGATGAAAGCTGACCCCATAATGTTAACACCACCACCCCTGGCATCAACGCTGTAGGCGTCGATGACTTTCGCGTTTTCGAACAAAGTAAAGGAACCAGACGTGAAAAAGGTCCGCTGCTTGCTAGTCCTCCCCCCGCTCCCCGCGGCCGACAGTGTCACGCTGCCTCCCACATACAGATCCCCATAGCAGGCAAGACCGTCGTACTCCCCCGCCCACCCTCCGACACAGTCGAATTTCCCATCGCCCTGGAGCAGAAGAGTACTATTACCAGACTGAAAGTACAACCCGTGAGCACTGTTGCCGATTGCCCTGAGTATGGAATCCTCCGAAACCGCGTTCAGAACAACAAAACCGTTGGTCGAGGAAATCCAAAATCCATGGTACTTGTTGCCTGTGCCGCTGCTGAGCGTCACGGTGCCGTCGATCTCGATGTTCGCCTTGCCGTTGTCGGCGACATTCAGCTTGAGCGCAGTGTCGCTGTCCGCACTCACCGTCAAATTTTTCAGCGTCAAATTCACGTCGCTGCCGCTTACATCAATGCTTTTTCCTTCGCCGCTTATGACCGCGTTCTGGAGCCCGTTCGCGTTGCTTATGCTCAGCACATCATGATTATCGCCGGTGATAGTGTAATTTCCACCCTCTGGGCTAATCGGCTTGCCATCGCTATCCGTGATCTCGAAACCGCCCCAGGCCCGCGGCGCCGCGGCCAGCAGCAGCAGCACCAGCGCCAGCAGCTCCATCTTCCGCGCGCTCTTTCCTGAAAACAGCCTGAATTTCAGCATCGTCCGTCTCCTTTCGTTTTTTGGAAAAATACCCCCTGCGCAAAAGGGTATACCCACTTGCACAGCGTCGGACATTCGAAAGGAGCCTTGCAATGGCTGGATTCTGCGAAAGGGTGATGCGTAAAAAAGGGATATGCACCAGGGTATACTTTTCTGCATACCCCTCTGTAAAATCTTTTTCTAATTTGAATTGTACATCATTCAAGCGGATTTGCGCAAGCTCCTCTGGGGAGGAAACGGCCCGGCGCCCGGCGCTCAATCGGCGGGAGGCGCGTAACCGTTCAAACCCCGTATACCTTGTTCAGTCAAGACAGGCGTTTACGGGTCCGGCGTCTCGGCGAGGGCGCTTCGGATGTCGCCGGTCAGGACGCGCAGGCTCTCCAAAAGCCCGTCCGTCCCGCTGCGGATTTTCTCCAGGTTCTGCTCTCTCGCGTAAGTCTCCAGACGGAAGGCGAGGTCTCCGAACTCCGCGGCGCCGATACTGCGGGATGCTCCCTTCAGCGAGTGGACAAGAATCGTGTAGGTCTTCACGTCGTTCGACTCCAGACATTTTTTGATCCCGACGGCCGTCTCGTCCGCCTCTTCGCAGAAGGAGAAAAGAATATCCCTGTAGATGTCGATGGAATCCCCCGAGAGATGAATTCCATAGTCGCAGTTCACGCCCGGAATCGTAAAATTCCGCCGCTCCGGGGCGGCCTTCGGTTCTGCGGCGGCGTCCGGGCCTGTCAGGGACTTCGGCTCCGCCGCCGTCCGCCGAGTCTGGGATTCGGCGTCGGAAACCTCGATCTGCTTCTCCGAGGGGAGCCATTTTTTCAGAATGGTATCCAACTTTTTCACCTCGATAGGTTTTGCGAGAAAATCGTTCATGCCGGCCCGGAGGAACATTTCCTGCTGGCCGGAAAGAGCGTTCGCCGTAAGGGCGATAATCGGCAGATCCCGGTAGTACGGATCGCCCCGCCCCATTTCGCGGATGACGCCCGTCGCCTGAACGCCGTCCATTTTAGGCATCATGTGATCCATGAAAACAACGTCGTAGACGTTGTTCTTCAAAAGCGTAAAGGCCTCGAAGGCGCTGGCGGCAAGGTGGATGTCCATTTCGTAAATGTCCATCAGGCCGGCGGCTACCTTCAGGTTCGTCTGCATGTCGTCGACGATCAGCACCTTGGCGGCGGGGGCCTTGAAGCGCACGACGAACTTCTCCATGCTCTCGTATCCCTCGCGCGCGACGCCGTTCAGAATGTCGGCAACGGGAACGCAGTAAACCGGGGTCATCACGCTTTCGGCTTTCTCGAAGGTGTGCATTTCGCCCACTTCCATCATGACCACGAGGCGCTTCGGCCCGTCGGGGCCGTTCGGTTCGGAACCGTTCAACTCGGAAAAACAGGCTTCGGCGTACCTGGAGGAGATGAACGCGCGGTCGCATCTGCCGCGGCGGAATTTTTCGATGAAGTCCTCCAGGGAAGAGGCCTCTTCGGCCTCCATTCCCAGATCCCGCATCGTGCGGAGGATCGATCGGGCGCGGAAGGAATTTTCCTCGTACAGCAAAACCCGTTTCCGCTCCGCGTCTGGCACGGCGGCGAGTTTTTCCCTGTTTTTTTCGCCGCCGCGGGCGGCCTCCTGAACCAGAGTCGCCGTGAAGACCGAGCCCAGCCCGTACTCGCTGGACACCGTGATATCGCCCTCCATCAGGTGGCAGAGTGTCCTCGCGATGACGAGCCCGAGGCCGGTTCCCTCCACCTTGCGGGTATAATCGCTGGTCAGTCTCGAAAAATCGACGAACAGCTTGTCCATGTCCTCTTTCATGATGCCGATGCCGCTGTCCTCGACCTTGAAGACGAGGCGCACACGGCGCGCGTCGACGGACTCCATTTGAATATCGAGCGATACGAACCCGTTCCGGGTGTATTTGACGGCGTTCGAGAGCAGGTTCGTCAGCACCTGACGAATGCGGAGGTCGTCCCCCAGCAGATTATCCGGGATATTGCCGTCCGCGTTGACCAGAAAGACGATGGGTTTGTCCGCGAACCACAGGCGCGCCACGCCGACGAGGTCGTTCAGCAGGCGGCGGAAGGAGTACTCCTTCGACTCCAC
>JAISMH010000181.1 GCA_031276855.1 Synergistaceae bacterium | reverse complement strand
ACTCGCCGGCCACAACGAAGCGTCGGCGTTGAAGCACGCAAGGAACAAGGAAGCGGAGAAATGGCAGAGCGTGATAGCGGAAGTGATAGCCGACAAGGATGCGCGTATCGCGGAACTGGAGGCGTTGCTTGGGAAAAGATAAGCAAACTCGACGGCGCGTCCGAACACAAACCGGCACACAAATAAAAAAGCCGCCCGGCGGCATCACGGGCGGCTTTTTATATTTCATCGCGCTGTTTTCATCGCTCTGTTCTTCTGCGTTTGGCGCGGGACGACATCGCGGGGATCAGTGGTATCACGGGAAGCAGGAACGCCGCCGCGCCCGTGCCCGGGACGCCGCAGCCGCCGCCGCCCCGATTGTCGTCGTAGCCGAGGCGAAGGTTGAGAGTGTTGGTTAAAAGGCCGTTCTCCGGCGGGAAAACTTCTTTGCCGTCTTTGCCGAAAAGGCGGGTCACAAGCTGCACTCTGGCAACGCCCGCATCCAGAACTCCCGAGGTGCTGATGAGGAGCGTGCCCGCCAGGTCTCTGCCCTCATTGGCGTTTCCGGCGGCGTTGTTGAAGTGAAGGGTGACCTCCGCGGCGGGGTTGCCGATCGACTGCTTCTGGAGGTTTTCGGGAATCCCGACCTGGGCGGTGTAGCTTCCCGCGTCGTCCGAGAGCGTCGGGCTCAAAGCCGCAGACAAAACTTTCACGTACAAGTAAAGGGTCTTGTTGGGCTTGAGCACCAGCGTCTCGTTTGGGCCGACTTCATCCTTGAGTACAATGTCTCCGCCCGCGCCGGAAGCCAATGTCTTGAACAACGCAATCTCGCGCGTGTACCTGTACTGCCCCGCCTCGGCGGCCGCCGCGCCGGCCAGGAGAGACGCCGCCAGCACGAAAAACATCCTCGGTTTTTTCATTTTCAGCTTCATTTTCATCTTCATCTCGATACCCCCATGCGTATTAAAGAAAAACTAAAAACGGACGTTGCCTGCCGGACTTGCCGCTTATTTGCCGCGTCCGGCCCCGGCCGCCGCAGGGGGATTATAGCATGAGGCCGGCGATTGCAAGTGCGCCGGAATACTGTCTCCGCGGAGAAGATCGTCCTCGGTCTGGCGCTCGGCGATCACGTCCGCGCGGCCGTCCCGGACGAGAACGACCGCCGGGCGGGGGAGGCGGTTGTAGTTGGACGCCATCGAAAAGTTATAGGCCCCCGTGTTGAACACCGCGAGAACGTCCCCCCGCTCCGCGCCCGGCAGGTTCTCCGAGCCGATCAGGATGTCGCCCGTCTCGCAGCATTTTCCGGCGACCATGACCTTCGCGCCGGCGTCCGCCCTCTTAAAAAAAAGCGCCGCGTCGAACTTGCCGGCCAGGGCCGCGCGGTACTCCGCGCCGTAAAGCGACGGGCGGGGGTTGTCCGGCATTCCGCCGTCCACGCCCGCATAGGTGACGCCCTCCAGCTTCTTGATCGTCTCGATCGTGTAGAGGGTGATTCCGGCGCCGGCGACGACCCAGCGGCCCGGCTCGATGGTCACGGCCGGGCGGGGAATGTGCCGAATGCCGCACTCCCGCGTCAAAGTCTCCATCATCGTGTCCGTGAAGAGGCGCAGCGGAACATGAGGCTCCGCCGCCGCGTTATTTTGCGAGTTCGGCGCGTCCGGCGCGCCGGTGTCGAAACTTTCGGGGAGTTGCCCCACCCCGAAGCCGCCGCCGAAGTTCAGCTCCCGCGCCTCGAAGCCCTGTTCCGTTTTCAGGGTTTCGAGCAGCGCGGCCATCCGCGCGACCGCCTCGGCGTGAGAGGCGGGCTCGAAAATCTGGGAGCCGACATGAAAGTGGAAGCCCAGCAGGTCGAGGCTCTCCGACGCCAGGGCGAACCTCACGGCGCCCCGCAGAATATCGCCCGGCGGCAGGCCGAACTTGCTTCCCGCGTGTCCCGTGACCAGATGCGCGTGGGTGTGCGGGGTCACGCCCGGGGCGACGCGGAGGAGAATCGCGGCCCTCTTCTTTATTTTCTTCTTCATTTCGGCGGCGAGGGAGGAGAGAAGCTCCAACTCCATGACGCCGTCCACGATAATGCGCCCCACGCCGTATTCGAGCGCCGCGCGGAGTTCCCGCTCCGATTTCGCGCTGCCGTGCAGCTCGATGCGGGAGGGAGGGAAGCCCGCCTTCCGCGCAACGTGAAGCTCCCCGCCCGACGCCACGTCCAACCCCAGCCCTTCCTGATCGGCAATGCGGGCCATGGCCGTCGTCAGGAAGGCCTTGCTGGCGTAGCAGGCCGCCGTATTCCGCCACTTGTCCAGAAAATCGGCGCGGATCTCCGCGCAGCGCGCCCGGATGACGGCTTCGTCCATCACGTAAAGAGGCGTTCCGTACCGGCGCGCCAGTTCCACGCAGTCCGCCTTGCCCCAAAAAAGATGCGAGAGAGTCACCGCAGAATGCCTCCGATCCCGGCCGAGTTCGACATTTTTCAGGGGGCCGGGGTCAGGCTCTCGGGGATGTTGAACTCCCCGAATTCGGTCGTCACGTTGACCCGCATCGTCAGCAGGGTTTGCATGGACACAAGCTCCTGCAAAACGTGGGAGCCGTGCCTGTCCGAGAGGGGGTTGACGACCTTGAACGGAAGTTCTCCGAGAATGTCCATCCACAGGGCGAGCTTGCGCGTGAACTTGCCGATCAGCGCCAGCCACCGCAGCAATTGGACGGAAGGCAGGTTGGCCAAGGCGAACAGCATGTACACGAAGACGGGTTTCGAGAGATTGCTTCGCGGAACGATCTCCCGCGGCAGATCCTTGTCGATGTACGCCTCGAAAAACGCGAAATCGTCGGTCTTCCGGCACTCCTCCAGCTTCGTCATGCAGGCCATGAAGGCGATGGCCAGGGCCGGGACGACGGTTTTGGCCGCGGCCATGCGCGCTTTGATGTACTGCCAGACCCTGTAGCTGCCCTCCAGCCGGAAGTTCAGGGAAGCGGAGGAAAAGGGCAGGAACTGCTCCTTCAGCATGCTGTCGATCAGCGGCCTGTCGATGATGTTCGTGTAGGGAACGTCCCCCGGCACGACGGGGACGAGGCACAGGGGATACATGGGCTCGTAGGGGACGTTTCCCCCGCTCAGAATGCAGTCCTGAAAGTTGTTCAAAAGGGACTGGAACGGGATTTTCTCGCTGTTGTAGAAGTAGAAAAGAGCGCCCGGCACAAGGCCCTTGAGCAGTTTGTACGTGAAATCGGTCTGGTTCATCGCGTTGACGGCCAGAGGGTTCGCTTCGTAGTACAGCAGTTTTTTCATAATCGCCGGGTCCTGCGCGCACATCAGAGGCGTCGAGGCGCCGTACCCCTGGCAGTTGTAATTCGCCTCCGCCCCCATTTCAAGAAGCCGCGCGACGGTCCCCGAGAACCCGCACGCCGACATTTCCATCAGAAAAGTCTCCCGGCGCGATTCCCCGAAAGAGACGTAGTTGCAGTTCCATCCGTTGCGGACCAGTTCCGTGACGACGCTCAGGAAAATCTTATCCTTCAGGGCATGGACTTCGTGGGGAAGCCACTGCGTAATCCCGAACAACGGCAGAAGGCGGTTTTCAGGCATTTTCAAAAGCATTGTGAGGAAATCTCTCGTCTCGACAAATTCGCGCGCCTGCGATATTTGACGCTTGACATTGTGCAGACTTGGAAGAGCGTTGGCCATCTCTCAATGTCCCTCCGGTTCGATCTTTAATCGGTCTTTCAGTCTTTTTTTAAGTATTTTTCGTCATACCCCCGTCCGGTTCCGCGGACGGGGGTCAAGCCGCGAGGTATCGGCGTTTTCGTCAGCTTCGGTGTTTCCCGCGCAGGACGAAGATCGCGGCCAGAGAAAGCGCGGCAAGGCCGAAGCCCCCGCTGCATCCGCCGCCTCCGCCGGATGAGTCCCCGCCGTCGTCCGGCCCCGCGATTTTCAGCAGCCACAGGGAGCCGGCGACGGAACCGTCCGCCGCGCCGTCGGCCGCGGTCAGGTACCGGTTGTCGATCAGCCGGGGTTTCCCGTCCCCGGCGGCGTTCGCGTCGCTCAGGAAGACATCGAAGATCAGGCTCAGGCCGTTGTTGCCGTTGTTCAGGGAAAGCGCCTTGCCGGAGGCGCCGGACGCGCTTATGCCTTCGCGGCCGTTATCCACCAGAACGGACGACTTTCCGTAGCGGTCCGTGAACACCAGGTTCAGCTTGCCGAAAAGGCTGTTCGCGTCGTCGATTTTCGTGACCTTGCGCCCCAGAAGGCTGCTGACCTCGTCCCAGCTCAGGCCGTATATGACGCGGATCGGCAGCACCCCTCCGCCGAAGGCGGGAGCCTCGTTCAGGGTCAGGGAGACGGACGGCTTGAGCGGCGTCCCGCTCGGGTAAAAGGAGGCGGAATCGAAGCGGATCATGCTGTCCGAAATATCCGTCACCTGCGCGGGCGCGACTCCGTAGGCGCTCTTGAACGCGCCGGCGAACGGCTCTCCGGCGATCAGCGCGGGGTTGAAGTCCCGAAGAGAAAGCTGCACCGCCTGCGTCTGCAGCGAATCGTTGAAGAGCCCCAGCCGCCTCCAGACATCGGGGTGAATGTTGTTGTCGTAGTCGCTTCCCCATTCCTCGCTGACCGTGAGCTCGTGCGCGTCGGTTTTATATTCGTTGTCATATCCCCGCTTCTGGGTCGTGACGCTGATGACGGTCATGCCCTGCGTCAGAGAGACGAGGTTGCCGTATTGGTCGATGCGCGCCACGTTCGGCTTGCTGCTGGCCCACGTGACGGGTTCGGAGAAGGAAGGAGGTTCCGTTATCCCAGAGTAATAGACCAAGGCCGTCAGACTGCACGTTTGCCCGATTCGCACCATTGTGTTGGGAATTTCGCTCATTTTGACGTGATCGATAACCTTTCCGTCGGGATCGGGGTCGGGCGGAAAGATTCCGTGCCCGCTCTCGTAGGCCCCAGAGTCGGCTTTGGCAATCTTTTCTTCCTCTGGAGTCTTGGGGTACGGTAGGGGACGACGTTCTCCCCGCTCATCTATAGGGGAGTCATCCAGATAGGTTGTGAACAGAATATCTGCGGGTCCCTTCGGTATCAGATCCATTGCCGGTGATTCCGTTACCAAGGCAATAGTCCTGAGGGCTTCCCTCTTGTCCATATTCGCACCTGTAATATAGGCCCCCGCCCAAACAGCAGTGCCGCTGGAAGGCGGATCGTTGGCGGGAACATTGCTGCCGAAAACGGACAAGCGGGTGCTGAGTTTATCCTCCCTGGTGAGGCCCTTCACGTCTATCTCCCAAACGTAAGGGCCGGGTACTCCGCTGTCCAGAATACCGTAGCCGTTACTGTCAATGAAATTGTACCCGTCGGAGTAGAGGGTGCCGGCACCTCTGAAAATATCACTACCCACTTGCCCGACATTACCGAGAAAAACGGAGGCGGCGATTTTTATCCTCTGAGCCTGAGAGTACAAGGCACCTCCCTGCCCGTCTCCCACCCGGTTGTTGACAAAGGTGCAGTAAAGCAAAACGGATTTGATGGGCCGGTCGTTG
Source organism: Synergistaceae bacterium (assembly GCA_031276855.1). Lineage (GTDB taxonomy): Bacteria > Synergistota > Synergistia > Synergistales > Aminobacteriaceae > JAISMH01. The sequence continues at coordinate 2,134 of JAISMH010000181.1, read as the reverse complement.
TTGTTCACGGTATTCGTGAGATAGAGCGCCGCGCCTTGCCCACCCGTAGCCGCATTGTCATAGAAAGTGCAGTTGATGACCTGAAAGTCTTTCACGTCAATATAGGCGGCTCCACCTTTGGGAGACGATGTATTCTGTACGAAGTTAGCTGTGAACGTACAGCGGTTCAAAAAAAGTTTTGCATCAGTCCCGTTCGGAAAGCAAAGCGCTCCCCCCGTCACTCCGGTAGTGCCGTTAGCATCGAAAACAGATTTTTCGATTGTCATCGTGGCATTGCCATTCGCGCATAAAATAGCACCTCCCTGAACCACGGAGGAATTGTGGGCAAAAAGCGATTCGTTTATGCTATTATCCCCCGTCCCGCGAACTAGAATTGCTCCGCCCTGCCCACTGGCGGAGTTGTAAAGAAACGTATTCTTATTGCTCTCCAGAGTTCCGCAGTTGACTGCTCCGCCGTTGTCGCCGGCGATATTCCTTGTTGACATATCCACGCCGAAAACAGAGTTCGTGAGTGTACTTTTTCCAACGCTGTAAATCGCCCCGCCATTTTCAGCGGCTTTGTTACTCTTAAATATGGCGTTCTTCAGTTCGATATCCGCCTCACTGAGAAGGGCGCCGCCGCTGGCCAAAGTTGCTTCATTGTTCTCGAACGTTATGGAAGAACCGTCAGGAATGAGTCCCGTAATCTTACCGGCTGCGTACACGGCTCCTCCTCCTGATTTCCCAACGCTTGAGGGTGCTTTAGCGGTATTGTGCGTAAATTCTCCTCCGGTGATTGTGACGCTGTTATTGCCGTAAAAAGCTCCCCCCGAGCCGCCGGCAGTGTTGTTCTCAAACGTTCCGCCGCGGATCGTCGAGGCCCCCTCGGCGATAACCGCGCCGCCGTTGTTTGTGGCTTCGTTGTTCTCAAACGTTCCGCCGCTCACGTTAACGGGTCCCTTGCTCCCGACCGCGCCGCCGTTGTTCGTCGTCGCCGCTCCCGTTCCCTCGGTCTTGCCGTTGTCGCGGAAGGTTCCGCCCGAGACGGTCACGGAATTGGTTCCGAAGAGAGCGCCGCCGGTTCCGTAGGCGGTATTGCCAATGTACGATCCGCCGGTTACGGTCAGCGTCCCTGCGCGGACAGCCCCGCCCTGACCGGAAGTATCATTTGAAATATTATTTGCGGTATTCTTCTCGAAGATGAATTTATCGTCGAGGGAGAGAGAAACAGCGGAATCAATCGCCCCTCCATTGCCGGCGCTGTTGTTGCTGAATTTCAGATTTTCGTTTTCGGTGAATGTCGGCAGCACTTTCAGATAGAGTGCCCCGCCGTTGGCCGTTGCGCTGTTGCCGGTGAACGTGCCGCCGGTGAATGTCACCGTGCCGCCTCCGACATTGACGGCCCCGCCGTTGCCTGTTGCGCCGTTGCCTGTTGCGCTGTTGCCGGTGAACGTGCCGCCGGTGAATGTCACTGTGCCGCCTTCGACATTGACGGCTCCGCCTGCTGTCGCTTCATTGCCGGTGAACGGACTGTTGATAAACGTTACCGTGCCGTTCACGATTTTGACCGCTCCTCCGGGGCCAGAATTCTTGTTGTCCCCGAATTCACTGCCCTCGAAGGTTGCCGTCCCGCTCGAGATACTGACAGCCCCCTGCTGGCTGTATACGAATCTCGTTGCGGCGTCGGCGGTCACGGTTCCTCCTCTCGTAAGAAGAGCAAGATCACCTGAAAAGATACAACGCTTGAAAACCGCAGTGCTGTCAGCGTCGACGGTTACCATAGCTAACGCTACTAGGGTGTTGCTTGTATTCTTCAACGTGACATTTTCAAGGGTAAGTTTTCCGTCCGCCGTGTGAACGTCGAAAGCCCTAAAACTGCTTGAATCAATGACGTAACCGCCGCCGTCGATCGTGACATCTTTTGAAATATCGAAATTGGAATCTGTAGAGGTCAACGAAAATGAGGCCGTGAGGGTTATATCGAAACTGCCGGCGTCCAATGCCTCTTTAAGTCCCGCAGCGGTGCTTACGTCCCACGCCCAGCTCGCTCTCCCCGCGCCCAACACCAGCAGGCACGCGAAAATTACCGAAACAATCTTTTTCATCTTTTCTGCCTCCATTTCAAAATCGCAAACACACAGGCCGCAATCGCCGG
>JAISMH010000134.1 GCA_031276855.1 Synergistaceae bacterium | reverse complement strand
CTGATCGCTGATCGCTGATCGCTGATCGCTGATCGCTGATCGCTGATCGCTGATCGCTGATCGCTGATCGCTGATCGCTGATCGCTGATCGCTGATCGCTGATCGCATCATACATGTTTTTGAATATCTTACAAGAGAAAAATAGCCTATTTTCGATAAAAATTTTCTCTTCATTGTGTGCGATACCTTTCCCCACTGTTAAAGTCATCGGCAATAAACTCAAAAAACATACTGGCAAAGTATATCACAGGCAGACTATAATGGCTCCAGAAATTCGAACCAGGTGTTAAGGTAATAAAAAACGCCGGGAGCGGAAATGAGCGGGAAGTATTCCGAAAAGACAAGACAAGACGATGAGAAAACATTACGACGCAAAATTCAAGGCGGAAGCGGTTTTAACCGCGGAGGTTGCAGTGGGGCCGCCATACCTTCTCCGCCAAGACTATATAATGAACCCATCAAACTCGGATAAAAATAAAAATTCCACGCTGTGAAATGCCGCTTACAGGCCGTTTTGGCGCAAAAAGGATTCGTCTTGCAGGATGGAGGGCAGAGGGCCCTCGGCGGCGGGGCGGCCGGCGTTCATGATGACCGCCCGTGTGCAGACGGTCATGACCATCTCCAAGTCGTGCGACGCCACGATCATCGGCTTGCCGAGCGATTTCAAAATCTCTGTCACGCGGCGGCGGGCGCAGGGGTCCAGAGTCGAGGTGGGTTCGTCCAGCACAATGATTTCGGGGTCCATCGCCAGAATGCCGGCCAGGGCGGCCATTCTCTTTTCTCCGCCCGACAGGCGGTGCGGAGCGCGGTTCGCGAGATGGGCGGCGGAAAGCATCTCGAGAGCCGAAAGGGCGCGTTCATGCGCTTCCGCGGTATCCATTCCGCGGGAAACGAGCCCGAAGGCGACGTCCTCCAGAACGCGCGGCATAAAAAGCTGGTCGTCGGGGTCCTGAAAAATCAGCCCTACGGCGGCGCGAAGGCGGTGCGGCTCGGCGCCGGCCGGACGGCCGAAAAGGGCGATTCCGCCGTTTTCCGCGGGAACGGAAAAACAGCCGGCCAGATGCGCCAGCAACGTGGACTTCCCCGAACCGTTGGGACCGACGAGTGCCAGCTTTTCGCCCCGCCTCAGGGACAGGTTCACTCCGTCCAAGGCCGGCTGACCGCCGGGATAGCTGTAGCGCAGGTTTTTGACCTCCAACAGCAGTGAATTGGAGGAATCCGCCAAAAACTCCCTTGGAAAATTTGGCGAGTCCGGAAAATCTGGAGAATTCGGAGAATCCATGACCCCTCGCCCCCTCAGCGACAAAAGCAAACCGCGGCGATGTTCGCCGCGAAAAAGAGGCAAAGCGCCGTGTCGCGCGCGCGCCACCGCATGGGGCGGCACTGGGAAAACCCCCTCAAAACCGTGTCGCCCCCGGCGCGGCAGCGCATGGCAAGCATCGAGCGCTCTGCTCGGTCGGAACTGTGGACAAGGGTCGTCCCCAACATGCAGGCGAAGGCCGCGCACATGCGTCTGCCCCTCAGATCGGGCGCGCGGAGGCGCACCGCCCGCGTCATCGTGGCGACGCGTTCCGCCAGCAGAAAGACATAGCGCGCCGTGAGCAGCAGGAGCACGCGCATTTTCTCCGGAATGCGAAAACTTCCCAGCACGCTGTCGATCCGCTCCACGCCCAACGCCGCGACCATGCGGATCAGGGTGACCGAAATCAGGTTCAGCTTGCAGGTCGTCAGCAGGGCCAGGCTCAATCCCTCGACGGAAAAGACGCCCGCGGCGCGGGTGCCGGGAACGGTGAGGGGCAGGAGAATCCAGACAAAAACCGCGGCGGCGTTGACGTGGGCCAACACCTCCGCCAGCTCCGCCGGCCTCCCCGCGAAGAGCAAAAGCAAAGGAACCGCGCAGCCCGCGAGCAGGCCCGGCAGGCGGGCGCAAACCAAGGCGGCGGAAAACGCGAGGCCGCACAGCACGCGGCACCGGGGATCGAAGGCGTCCAGCCGCGAAGGTTTTTCCGCGTCACAGATATGCCCGGCGTCGAATCGCACCCCGCGTCACCTCCCTCTGTGCTCCGGTCATTCGGAGAGAATGTCGGGCGCCGTTTTCTTGAGGAATTCTACCATAACGAGCGTGATCGCGCCCTCGGCCAGCGCCAGAGGCAGGTGCGCGGCCAGAAAGACCTTGACGGCCCCCGCCATGCCGGGATCGGAGAGGGTCAGGAAACACCCCGCTCCGGCGGCGGCGAGGATCACCGCCGAAAATCCGGCGGCAAAGGCGAAAACGGCGGCCGCGGGCCCGTTCTCCCTTCGTATCCGCGCGGCGAACAGCAGGTAGACGATCAGGCCGGGAAGCGCCATATCCGTCGTGTTCACCCCCAGGACGAGAAGTCCCCCGAACTGCAGAAGCACGGCCTGCAGGAGAAGCGCGGTCAGGAGCGCGGGAAAGACGCTCCATCCCAGAACCAGGCCGACCGGCGCGATCAGGGACAGATGGGTCGAGGCCGGCCCGATACGGACGTTGACCAGAGAGGCCAGAAAGAAGACGGACGAAAAAACGGCTACCCGCACGATCTTGTCGGTCTTCAGCTTTTTCAGTCCCACGGCCGTCCCGACGCCCGCGGCCACCCATCCGGCGGCCAGCACCTGCGGCGACAGAAAACCCTCGCTGATATGCATCTCACACCGCTTTCCCGCGCCGCCGAAGAGACACAAAGGCGGCGATGTTGAAAATCAGGCTGACGCCGAGGACGGCGTTGAGAGCCAGCCTCACTCCCTTCGGAGCGTCCGACTCCAGGGCGGCCGCCGTTTCTTCGCCCGCCATAAACTCCGGCGTGACATTGATCTCGGCCTCGGCCAGATGCCCTTCCTCATCCCGGACGACAAGACGCCAGAGCCCCGGCGCGTCGGGCGTGAAGGCGAATCGCCCGTCCTCGTCGGTACGCCCCGACTGGAAGGCGAATTTTTCGTCCCTGGGCGAAAAAACCTTCGCTTCGAGGTAGCTCATCGTCTCGCCGGTCGAGTAGGAAAATTCGAGCGACAGCGGTTTCTTGTCCGAAAGCCTGTACCCCGTGCCGTGCGCGTACGCGGGGCGGAAATCGGCGGCGGCACCGGCCGCGAGGGCCAGTCCCGCCGCAATCGCCGCGCATCTCAGACGGCGCGGCATTTTTTCCCTCGTTTTCCCTTTCGTCACTTTACTTCAAAAGTCAATACGGAGCGCAGATTGCGGACGTCGTACTCGCCCTCCACGCCCGGCTCGCCGTCTTTGGCCGCGCGCACGATCCAAAGCCCCGGAGCGGTGATCTTGATCTTCGCGACGCCGTCCGAGCCGCTCTCCGTGTAGTAGGCGTAGGTGTTCTGAAGCTCCGGCGCGAAGCCGTCCCAGGTCGCCCACACGGGCACGGAAACGGGCTGGTCCTTGTAGAGAATCTTCACCTGAAAATATTCCCCCGTTTTGGCGTCCGCGGGATTCGTGACGGGGACCACCTCGAGCTCCTGGCCGACCACGGCCGCGAAGTTTTTGTCGCCCTTCGAGGCGTTGACGACGGCCTTGGCAAACTTGTCGTTTTTGGAGGCGCGGAGAACCTTCAGGTTTTTCGCTTCGAGCGCCTTGCGGGTTCCCGGCTGCCCGCCCTCGTTGGTGACGCTCCAGACCTCTCCGTCCTTGGCCGCGACGACCAGAACCGCCCCGTCGTCCGCGATCTTCACCTGATAGTCGATGCGCAGTTCGGGTTCGTTTTCCTTGAGCTCGGCCTCCTCCACCTTGCCGTTGCGGAACACGCCCGCCTTGATGCGCGACACGTTCTCGACCTCTTCCTTCACGATGAACTGGTGCGTGGACTGCAGCTCGATCGGCAGAACGTCCCCTTTCCCCGCCGTCATCTTCGACGGCTTCACGATCAGCTCGTGAGCAAAAACGAGGCCCGAGCACCCAACAACCGTCAGTATGGCGGCAAACACAACAAAAATCCGGCGCATAGAAAACACACTCCTTAAAAAAGAATTTGAATGAAACTTACTGCGCCTGATATTATAACACGTTTTATAAAAAAAGTAACACATTGCAAACAAAAAAATCGGTAACGGTTGCGATCTGTCCTGAAAGAACCGGGCGGCCCCTCGCGGGGCCGCCCGGGTCTTTGCGCGGGAAGGAACGATATTAAAGGCGCGTATTGATTTGTATTGATTATCCGCTAACGCCTGCCGCTTTTCCGGGCGGCGAAGAACGCCGCCGCGAGGAACAGGCCCGCTCCGG
>JAISMH010000143.1 GCA_031276855.1 Synergistaceae bacterium | reverse complement strand
GTTTGAGCAAATCCGGGTATTTTACGAACAACAGCTTGAAAAGCGTATCATAAGTGAATTTGTATTTCAGCTCAGCCACAGGCAACCCCTCCGTGCAATATTATGTACGTTTGCGGCGGATACCCGGTTACCCCCTTTTCGGGCACCGCGCGCGCCAGGGACAGCGGCGGCATCGGTCGCGGCGGGGGAGCCAGGGGCCCTGCGCCGCCGCGCGGGCCGCCGAAAGGACCTGTTCTTGCATCGCGGGCCAGTCGTCCTCCGCCCGGAAACGGCGCGTATCCCCCAAAAGCCCGCCCTCGCGCAGAAAAATCAGCCCGACATCGACGCCTTCAAATCTCTCGGAGTGCTCCGCTCTTGCCGGGTCTCCGCGCTCCGCCAGAAGTTTCGTGGTCAGCGCGTAAAAGGCGAGCTGCGCGCGGTAAAGCTCGGCGGGCGCGCTGTCGGAAAGCGTGATTTTATAGTCCCGCACGTGCCAGAGCCCTCCGTCCCGCCAGAGGACATCCGTCGCCCCGACCAGCCGCACACCGCCGAGCGTCACGCAGAAGGCGCCCTCCCTGCACAGCACTCCGTTCTTCAGCGCGCCGGCCAGGACACGTCCTTCCTCGGAAAGCGAAAAGGCCGCGAGCCATCCGCGCAGCGCGTCCCGGTTCTTCGCGTCCTTCCACACGCCGCGCAGCGCCGCCGGGAGAAGCCGCGCGGCGCGAGGCCCGTCCTCGTCCAACCACTCGCCGAGCGTTTCCTCCCGCATGTCCCACCGCGCCAGAATCCAGTGCGCGAGAGTCCCCACCTCGGGACCGCCGGCACCCTCCTCTTCGTCAAGAGCGTCGGGAACCTCCCAACGCAGGTCGAGCCCCTGCCGATGCCTCCTCCGCCACGCAAAAGGACACCACTCAAACAACGCAAACGACGTCGCCCCCAGGGGCGTAGCCCCTGGACCCGTTATGGGTATGGTGAAAGCGGGAGAGTCTGCCCTCCCGATGGTCGGGGGCAGGGATAGGGGCAGGGGCGGGGAAACGGGGGGGGGCGGCGGCGGCGGCCCTTCGGGCGCCGCGTCTTCGTCTGACTCCGAAAGCACAATAACCTCGTCCCCCTCATCCCCGACCAACGGGAGGGCGCCTTCTCCGGCCTCCATCATACCCATACTGGGTCCAGGGGCTGCGCCCCTGGCGCTCACGACGCCGCAGAAAATCAGGGCGTCCTGCGCGCGCGTCGCCGCGACATAGAAAAGACGCGCGCTCTCCTCCAACTCCCCCTGCTCCTCGAGCGCACGCTCCCACTTTAACGAAAGAGGCTTTGCCTCGGATTCGGACAGAGGCTTCGCCTCGGATTCAGACATCATGCTGTCGGGGAAGTCGGAGAGCGCGACGCCCATGCTTTTGGAGGGGGCCAGCGCCGAGGAGGGGCGGTTGATAACGCCCCGCTCCATCTGCATGACGGCGACGACGGGGTACTCCAGTCCTTTGGACGCGTGGACGGTCGTGACGCGGACGGCGTCGGCGTTCTCGTCCAGCCATTCCGGCTCTTCGGCCGGCTTGCCGGAGCGCAGAGCCGTATCGAGCCACTGGGCGCACCCGGCCAGGCTGACGGCGACACCGCCCTCGTACTGCCGCGCGGCCGCCGTCGCGCGGCTGACGTTCCCGAGGACGCGGAGGCGCTGGGCTCCGTCGAACGCCGACAGCCAGCGCCTGTCCTCCAGCAGGCGCGACAGCACGGCGGACGGCCCCTTCAGCCGGCCGGCGCGCCGGAGCCGGGCCAGACGGTCCGCCGCGTCCGGGAGGGAATCCCGCAGCAGACTGAAGAAGGACGTCTCGCGGAGTCTCTTCCGCTCCGCCGCCAGCGTTTGCAGAAAGGACTGGACCTCGCCCTGCGGGACGCCGGAGAACGGGGACGCCAGCCAGCCGGCCAGCGCCGCCTCGTCCTCGGGGAACGCGGCGGCCTTCAGGGTGTTGATCACGTCGGTGACCTCGCCCCGCGTGAAGTAGCCCATGCTCTTCGCGAAGGCCGCGGGGACGCCCTCCCGCTCGAAGGCCGCCTCCAGAACTTCGTAAACGCCGCGCGTGGGGGTCAGGACGGCGAAGTCGCGCCACCGGACGGGGCGCAGACGGCGTTCCTGCTTGTCCCAGACGGTCTTTTGGTCCTCCACGCAGCGTTTGAACAGCCGCGCCAGATGCGCGGCCAGACGCGCGTGCGCGGGCCGGAGCTCCCGGCCCTTCTTCACGGCCAAAAGCACAGTCAGAGGCCGAATGGACGACAGTTCCCGATCCGGGTCTCCCGGCTCCGGCGCGGAGAGGGGCTCGAACTTCAGGCTCCTCATCCGCTCCCCGCTCCCGAGGCCGTCCTTCCAAAGATTGGCGAAGATGGCGTTGACGCGCTTCAGCAGCGCGGCGCGCGTCCGAAAGCTGACGCTCAGGCTGACGTCGGAGCCCGAGGCGCGGCTTTGAAGCACGTAGTCGGCAAAAAGCGTCAGATCGGCGTGGCGGAAGCGGTATATCGCCTGTTTGGGGTCCCCGACGAGGAAGAGCTTCGCGCCCTCTTTTTCGCGCAGCGCCCGAATCATGGCGTCCTGCAAGGGGTCCGTGTCCTGAAATTCGTCGATCAGCACGTGCCGGAAGCCCTTCCTGCGCGGGTCCTCGCGGATGGAGAGGGCGGCGAAGCGTATCAAATCCGAAAAGGAAAGCAGGTCGCGGCGGAGCTTCATCTCGTCCCAGACGCGCCACGCGAAGGCGCAGAAACGCAGCAGGCTCGCGCGCAGACGCTGTTCGGGCTCCGGAAGGAGCGCGCGCAAAGAGGTCTCCGAGAGGGGCAGCCATTTCTTCCGCCCGTCGCGCCACGCCGAAACGGTCTGCCCCAGGCAGGCGGCGATGTTTTTCAGGAGTTTGGAGGTCCCGCCGACCAGGTTCGCGCAGAGGTCGCAGAAGAACAGCCTCTGCATTTCCTCCAAAGAGAGCGGCGGAGACGCTTCGAAGAGGGCCTCCCGGCGCCCCGCTATTCCGGCGAGGACGGCCGCCGGGCTCGCGCGTCCGGTAGGCTTTTCGATGGTCTTCGCGCTCTCCTCCGCGATCTCGCCTGAAAAGTCCGAAAAGACCTCCTCCCAGACCTCCCACGCCTCCGACCACAGGGGACGCAGCAGTTCCGCCACGGCCTCGGCGGCCGCCCGCGCCCGCGAGTCCCCGCCCGGCCGGCCCGATCGAGGATCCGCCTCGTCGGCCCAGCCGGAGAGGGTGCCGCCGTCGTGCCCGAGGCTGGAATGAAGCTCGATCACCGCGCGCGCCAGATCGCAGAGGGCGGAAGCTCCCCATTTTTCGAGGGCCGCCGCGAGGACCTCGTCCCGCTCCAGGGCAAGCGCCGCCTCCCGCAGGTCTCTTTTGCCCTGAGCCAGGGCGAACGAGGCCAGCTCCAGGGTCTCCAGCGCGCGGACGAGGGACGACCAGAAGGCATCCTCCTGTGGAGGCTCGATGATTTTCGATTGGGGGTCGATGTCGAGGGAAAGGCCGGACTCCCGGATCATGCGCGAGGCGAAGGAGTGGATGGTCGAGATCCACATCTCGTCGAACCCGTCCCTGACGGCCTGCCGGTAATCTTCCTTGTCTTCCTTGTCTTCCTTGTCTTTCTTGTCTTCTGTATCTTCCTTGTCTTCCGTCCTGTCCCGGCCGAGCAGGTCTAGAGTCCGTTTTCGGATGCGCTCCTGCATTTCGCGGGACGCGGCCTCGGTGAAGGTGAGGGTCAGCAGGTTCTGCGGCAGGCAGTCCTTCCCGGCGAGCAGAAGGTACGCGAAACGCGCGGACAGAACCCACGTCTTGCCCGTCCCGGCCCCGGCGCCGACGGTGACCAGTTCTTCCTCGCACGTCACAGCCCGCGCCTGTCCCGCCGGGGTTCCCTCCGGCAAAAGCGCGTCCAGCCAATCCCGCATCCGACGGCACACCCTTCCGATTTTTCCTTTCGGGACATTATATCAGCTCTGAATGATGATCACCTGCCGCATGGGGGAAATGCGCAGCGGGTTTTATTTCCCTGTCTTAATTGAGCGTTCTGGGGTAAAATTGCGGTGAACATCTTAAAAACACTTTCGAAGGCGTGATGGACATGGAAAAAGGAACCCAACGGCCGGCGGAGAGCGCAAGCCCGCGTAGCCGCCTGAATAAATGGAAACTGCCGCCCGATATGCTGCGGAAAGAGACGGATCCCAAAAGCTGGAAATACAAAACCACCGAGGATCTCAAAGCTGTCGGGGGCCCCATCGGGCAGAAGCGCGCGGTCGAGTCCATCTCCTTCGGCCTGGAGGTTCCCAGCAGGGGCTACAACATTTTCCTGACGGGCTATCCCGGAAGCGGGCGCACCAGCTACGCCCTCGAACGCCTGAAGAAACGGGCGAAAGACACCCCCGCTCCCGGCGACTGGGTCTATGTCTACAACTTCGACGAGCCGGGCGAGCCTCTGGCGATGCGCCTCGCGGCCGGGCAGGGCAAGGGGCTCTGCGCGGCCCTCGACGATCTGATCGGCGAACTCAAAGTCACGATAAGCAAGGCCTTCGAAAAAAGCCAGTACGAGGACGCCAAGGCCCAGTTCGTCAGGGTCTTTCAGGAAAAAGCCGGCACCATCATGGACGAGCTCAAGAGCTGGTCCGCGGAAAAGGGCTTTTCCCTGAAGAGGACGCCTCAGGGCTTCGTGAACATTCCCCTGTTCGAGACACAGGACGAGGAGGGCAAAACGGTCGTCCGCGAGATCCAGCAGGATGAGTTCGAGGCCCTGAGCGACGAAAAGCAGAAAGAATACCAGATCTCGTCCGAAGAAGTCTCGCAGAGGACGCTTCTCGCCCTCCGGCGCATCCGGGACATGGAAAAGGATCTGAAAGAGAACATCGGCAAGCTGGAGGCCGACATATGCCGGGCCGCGATCGCGCCCTATCTGGCGGATATCCGGGAAAAATACGCCGCCATGGAAGACGCAAAAAACGCGGAAGACGCGGACGACGAAAAAGACGCCGGCGATTCCCGGCGGGACGCCGGCAAAAGCCTCTCCGAATGGTTCGACCGGCTGGCCGAGGACATTATCGAGAACTTCGGCGCGTTCGTCACGTCGGTGCGCGACGAGTCGGCGGAGGTGGATTTCAGCCGCTACACGGGCAACCTCTTTGTCGGCAACGATCCGGACGCGGGAGCCCCCGTCGTCTGGGAGACCAACCCAACCTACTACAACCTGGCCGGAAAGGTCGAGTACGAGAGCCGGCAGGGCTATCTCTGCACGGATTTCCGGCGTATCGTGGCGGGGGCTTTCCACAGGGCCAACGGGGGGTATCTCGTCCTTGACGCGGAGAAGGTGCTGATGAACTTCATGTCCTGGGAGGCCATCAAGCGCGTTCTGCGCACGGGAGAATCCAACATCGAGAACCTGGGGGAGCAGTACGGGGCCATTCCCGTTTCGTCTCTGCGCCCCACGCCGATCCGAATGAATTTGAAAGTCGTGATGGTGGGCACGCCCTATATTTACGAAATCCTTCAGCATTACGACCCGGAATTTCGGAAGATCTTCAAAATAAAGGCGAGCTTCGACTTCGACATGCCGCGGACCAGAGGCACGGAAAGGGAGATGGCCTCTTTCGTGACCGATGTCGTGCGCGGCGAAAAACTGATGCCCTTCGGCGCCGACGCCGTCGCGGAGGTTCTGGACTGGGCGAGCCGCGCCGCCGACGACCAGGAGCTGCTCTCGGTGGAGGTGGGCCGCATCCGGGAGCTGATCGTGGAGTCCCACGCGTGGGCAAGGACGGACGGGAAGAAAATGGTCGAAAGGGAGCACGTCCGCAAGGCCGTCCGGCACAGAAAATACCGGGCGAACCTCTATCAGGAGAAGCTCGAAAGGGCCTTCAGGACCGGCCTCGTCCGCGTGGACACCGAGGGCGCGGTGGTGGGGCAGATCAACGGCCTCTCCGTCATCGACCTGACGGACTACCGTTTCGGACACCCCTCCCGCATCACCGCCAACGTGTACATGGGGCAGGAGGGCGTCGTCAACATCGAGCGCGAGGTGAAGATGACCGGCCCGATTCACAACAAGGGCCTGATGATCCTCTCCAGCTACCTGGGGCGCAGGTACGCCCAGGACATGCCTTTGACGCTGTCGGCCCGCCTGACGTTCGAGCAGAACTACGGCGGCGTCGAGGGGGACAGCGCCTCCTCGACGGAACTCTACTGCCTGCTCTCCGCCCTGTCGGGGCTGCCCCTGAAGCAGAGCGTCGCCGTCACGGGCTCGGTGGACCAGTTCGGCAGCGTGCAGCCCGTCGGGGGGATCAACGAAAAAATAGAGGGTTTCTTCGACTGCTGCAAGATGAGGGGGCTCACGGGAGACCAGGGCGTGATGATTCCCAGGCGGAACGTGAAGCATCTCATGCTGGATCACGAGGTGGTCGAGGCCGTCCGGGAGGGGCTGTTCTCGGTATGGGCGGTCGACACGGTGGACGAGGGCATAGAGATCCTGACGGGCGTCAAGGCGGGCAGGGAGAGGAAAAACGGAACGTTTTCGCCGGGCTCCGTGCATGAGAAGGTGAAGGCGCGGCTGAAAAAACTTCTGGAGGACGGCGCCCGGCTGCGCAAAAAACTGGGCGGCGATTCGGGCAAGGACAACGGCAGGGACAGGGGTAATTCCCCCGGCGGCGGGGACGAAGAAGATCGCGAAGAAGATCGCCTGGAGGACTGAGCGGTCCATGTTGCCTCCCGGAAAGAAAACGGCGGGAACGATCGAGGCGGCTCTCGAAGCCCCCGCGCGTAAAAAGCTGTCGGGGAGCCGCAAAAACCTGACGCGGCGGATCGCGTTGACGCGGTGGATCGCGGAGGTTCTGGATCGATTGGAGGCGTGCTGGCACAACGAGGCGTCGCCGCCCGCTTTGCAGCATTCCGAGCCGCTGGACGGCCTGATTCTCACCGTCCTGTCGCAGCACACGAACGACCGGAACCGGGACGCGGCGTTCTCCCGCCTGAAGGAGCGGTATCCGACGTGGGAGGAAGCCGTCCTCGCGGGGTACGGCGCGGTGGAGGAGGCGGTCCGCCCCGCGGGGCTGGCCCCCACCAAGGCCGGGCGCATTCTGGAGATCCTGAAAATCGTCCGCGGGGACTTCGGCCGTTACTCGATTCTGCCCCTCGCCGACCGGGGACGGGACGCGGCCCGCGAGTATCTCCTGTCCCTGCCCGGCGTGGGCGAAAAAACGGCGGCCTGCGTGTTGCTGTTCGACATGCGCCTGCCCGCCTTTCCCGTGGACACCCACATCGCCCGATTCTGCCAGAGGGTCGGGTTCGTCCCCGGCAAGACTCCCGCCGAGGAGATATGCCGCCTCATGGAACGCGAGGTCGCGCCGGACCGCTACCTGGGCGGGCACGTCAACATCATCGAACACGGGCGGAACATCTGTAAGGCGCGCGCCCCCCTCTGCGAAAAATGCGCCGCCGCCGGGCTTTGTATGGATATGGGGTGCAGGGGTCCGCGACCCCTGCCGGGGTCCGGGGCGGAGCCCCTGCGTTAGATCGTCTTGAGCTTTTCGAGCTTCGCGGCGTAGGGAGCGCGCACGATGCCCTTTTCCGTGATGAACCCGGAGATGAACCGGTTGGGCGTCACGTCGAAAGCGGGGTTGAAGACGTTCACTCCCGCGGGCGCCGTCCTCCTGCCCATGACCGTGACGACCTCCTCTCCGCCGCGTTCCTCGATCTGGATGTCCTCGCCGCCGGACGCCGAGAGGTCTATGGTGGAAAGGGGGCAGGCCACGTAGAAGGGAATGGCGTGGAGCTTTGCCAGCAGGGCGATGCCGTAGGTGCCGATCTTGTTGGCCGTGTCGCCGTTCGCCGCCACCCGGTCGCAGCCGACGATGCAGGCGTCGATCCAGCCTCTCCTCATGACGGCGGCCGCCGCGCCGTCCGTGATCAGCGTCACGCCGATCCCCGCCCGGAGCAGTTCGTAGGCCGTCAGGCGCGAACCTTGCAGGAGCGGGCGTGTTTCGTCGGCAAAAACCCGCACGTCCAATCCTCTTTCTTTGGCCACGTACACGGGAGCGAGGGCCGTTCCGTACCGGCTCGTGGCGAGCGCCCCGGCGTTGCAGTGCGTCAGGATCGTCATTCCGTCCCGGAGTATTTTCTGCCCGTGTACGCCGATGGCCCGGCAGACCTCCTCGTCTTCTCTCTGGATCGACAGGGCCTCCTCTTCGACGGCCGCCTCGAGTTCTTCGAGCATTTTCGGCGAGCCGCGCGAGTTCGACAGCGTTTCCTCGATTTTTTTCTCCACGCGGTCCAGCGCCCAGAAGAGGTTGACGGCCGTGGGGCGGGAGAGCGCCAGCAGATCCCGGGCCCGCTTCATGTGGGCGCGGCAGCCTTCGGCCGTCGTCTCCGCGCAGCTTCGGGAGGCCAGCACCATGCCGAACGCCGCGGCGATGCCGATAGCTGGCGCGCCGCGGACGGCCAGCCTCGCGATGGCGTCCCGGCAGGCCTCCGCCGAGCCGATTTCCAGCCACCGCGTTCTGGACGGCAGGGCCGTCTGATCCAAAAAGAAAATCTTCCCGTCCCGGCAGACGATCGGCCGGATGTCCCCGCCCGGATTCCCCGTTTTTTTTGTCTCCGCTTTCTTCATATCCGGCTCCTCCGATTCATGTTTTGCCGCGTTCCGCTATAATGATAACCCACATCGGGTTCGGGAGGAGCAGGTATCGTGAGGGAGCAGTCATTGTGAAGGTACTCATTCTGGGGGCGGACGGATTCATCGGAAGCCATTTGGTCGAAAAGATTTTGGAGACGACGGACTGGGAGGTCACCGCTTTCGATTTGAACGACGGGAACCTGAAAGGAATCGCGGCGGCCCGGCCGTTTGCCGCGCGGAAGGGCGACATCTTCAAAGAGGACGCCTGGCTCGCCGAACAGGTCGCGGCCAGCGACGCCGTCCTGCCCCTCGCGGGCATAGCCAAGCCGGCGTACTACCTCAGCCACCCCCTTTGGACGTTCGAGCTGGACTTCGAGCAGAATCTGAAAGTCGTCCGCCTGTGCGTGGAACACGGCAAACGGGTGATTTTCCCCTCGACCTCCGAGGTTTACGGCCTCTCCACCGACGAGGTGCTGAACGAGGACGAGAGTCCCCTGATCGTGGGGGCCGTCAACAGGATGCGCTGGATCTACAGTTGCGGCAAGCAGATGATGGACCGGATCGTCACGGCCTACGGTCAGGAAAAGGGCCTTCGCTACACGCTTTTTCGCCCCTTCAACTGGGTCGGCCCGCGGCTCGACACCTGGAAGGACGCGAAGGAGAGGACGGCGCGCTCCGTCACGCAGATCGTGTACGACGTGCTGGAGAGGGGGGAGATCACTCTGGTGGAGGGCGGGGCACAGCGCCGGAGCTTCACCTGGATCGGCGACGGAACGGACGCTCTGACGGCGATCCTCCGCAACGAGGGCGGGCGTGCCGACGGGCAGATTTTCAACATCGGCAACCCCGGCAACAACGTCTCTATCCGCGAGCTGGCGCACACGATCGTGGACGTGATGAAGGAGATGCCCGCTTACGCGCCCCGCGCCGAAAACGTGCGCTTCGTGTCCGTCCCGGCGGGGGAATATTACCGCAACGGCTACGACGACACGAAGAACCGCGTGCCGTCCATCGCCAAAATGACAAACCTGATGAACTGGACCCCCAAAGTGGGGCTGCGCGAGGCGGTGAAAAGGACGCTCGAGTCGCTGAACCCGAAGGACCTGAATCTGAAGGACTTGAATCTGAAGGGCTTGAATCTGAAGGGCTTGCACCCGAAGGACGCGCTCGGCACGCCGGCGCGGGGATAAAAAGCGGGGGTCAAAAATGGGAAAAGCGTTCGCGCTCCTTTCGGCGGGTCTGGCGGTGCTGACCCTCTTCTTCGGCTTGGGCGGATACGGCCTGATCGACCCCGACGAGGGGCGCTACGCGGAGATTCCGCGCGAGATGCTCGAAACGGGCGATTTTATCACCCCCAGGCTCAACTACGTCGAATATTTTGAAAAGCCCGTCCTGCACTACTGGCTCACGGCCGCCTCTTTCGCCGTTTTCGGCCGGAACGAGTTCGCGGCGCGCCTCGTCCCGGCGCTCTGCGCGCTCGGCGGGGCGGGTCTGGTTTTCGTTCTGGCGCGGCGGAACTGGGACCGGGACGCGGGCGTATGCGCCGCCGCGATCCTTTCGAGCGGTCTTTTGTGGTTCGCCATTGCCCGCCTCAATATTCTGGACATGACGGTCTCTTTTTTCATCACCCTTGCGGTCGCCGGCTTCTGGATGGCGTGCGAAGAGCGTGTACCCGGGGAATCCGAAGCATCCGGGAGGGCCGAAAAATCCCGCCGGTATCTTCTGCTCTTCTACGCGGGAATGGCGTTCGCGACGCTCACCAAGGGGCTGATCGGGGTCGTGCTGCCGGGGGGAATCGCCTTCTGGACCGTCGTTTTCACGCGGCGGTGGGGGCTGATCCGGCGGACGCTTTATCGGCCCGGCATAGTCCTGTTTTTTTTGCTGACCGTGCCGTGGTTTTGGGCGGTCTGCGCGGAAAACGGCGATTTCTTCCATTTCTTCTTCGTCCGGGAACATTTTTTGCGATACGCGACCTCCATGCACGACCGATACGAACCGTTCTGGTTCTTCCTTCCCGTCCTGGCCGCCGGGCTTCTGCCCTGGACGGGGCTTTTGCCCGGCATGTTCGGAGAAATGCTCGGAGCCGTCCGGCGCGGAAACGGCGGCGGCCGGGAACGCTTTTCCGGAGTCCTGCTGGGCCTGTGGTTTGCGGTGCCCTTCGTTTTCTTCTCCCTGTCGGGCTCGAAGCTGGTGCCCTACATCGTGCCGTGCCTGCCGCCTCTGGCGATCTCCGGCGGACGGCTTCTCGCTTTGATGGCGAAAGGAGGCACGAAAGAAGGCAAAGAAGGAGGTGAGACAGGAAGCGCGAAGGAGAAAAGCAGGAAAAAAAGCACAGAGAAAAGCGCCGGGCGTTTCGTCTTTCTGAACGGCGCGGTTCTGTCGCTCGCGGCCGCCGCGGGCGTCGTCTACCCTTTGATGGACAAAAAAGCAGGCGCGGAACTCTGCCTTTATACTCTTCCCGCGGCGGCGAGCCTCGCGCTTTTCGCTTTCTGCGGGGTGTTCTTTCACCGCAGGCGCGAGTACGGGAAGATGGTCCGCGTCCTCTGCGTCCTGGCCTTCGTCAACGCGGCGGTCTTCTCGCGGGGGTTCGCGTTCAAGGCACGGCTGGACTCCTGCAGGGATTTGGCCGCGGCGATCCGCGAGCGCGCCGCGCCCGAAGACATCGTCGTCAGCTACCGCGACATTCGGCAGAGTCTGGCTTTTTACCTGAATCGCCGTATCGTCTTGGCGGAGGTTCTGGGGGAACTCCGTTTCGGCGCGGAACAGGAAAAGGACCCGCGCTGGTTCATCGGCAGAGAGGCGCTCGAGGCGCTCTGGAGCGGAAAAAAGCGCGTCTTTCTGGCCGCGGATACGCGGGAGACGGCGGAGCTCTCGCTGTTGTTAAAGGGAAATCCTGTGATAGAATTGAACCGGACTCGAAATGACGTGCTTCTCTCGAATTTCTCAAATTCTCAGACTGTCTCGGAGTAAAAGTTGAATCTGAAAGTTGAATCCGAATTCGGGGGGGCCAGTGAGCCCGCTTTTGGGCGAACGAGCTCCGCCCCCCTGAGCTTGAACGGATACGTTTTATGTTGGGGGTTGTTTTTTAGTTGGTCGAACCGAAAGTTTCCGTGATTGTCCCCGTGTATAACGAGGAAGAAAGCCTTCCTTCTTTATGCAGACGCCTTTTTGGAGTTCTCGACGGGATGGGCAAACCTTACGAGGTTCTTTTTGTCAACGACGGCAGCCGCGACGCGACCCTTCCGTTTCTTCTGCAAACGCGGAAAGACCGTCCCGGCACGATGCGAATCATCGATTTCAACGGGAACTTCGGCCAGCACATGGCGATTATGGCGGGTTTCGAGAACGCGAAAGGGGAGATCGTGATCACGATCGACGCCGACCTGCAAAACCCGCCGGAGGAGATTCCCCGTATCGTCCGATGCGTCGAGGACGGGCACGATGTCGTCGGCACCGTGCGCAGACAGCGGCGCGACTCGGTCTTCCGGGTGACGGCTTCGCGGCTCGCCAACCGGCTGACCAACCGAATCACGGGCCTGTCGCTCCACGATTACGGTTGCATGCTGCGCGGCTACCGGCGCGACATCGTGGACATCATCAACGAACTGGCCGAGGCCGCGACCTTCATTCCCGCTCTGGCGCAGAAATTCGCGGCGGCTCCCATCGAAATCGAGGTCGCCCACAGCGGGCGCGAGCAGGGACGGTCGAAATACGGCCTGTTCCGGCTGATTCGCCTGAACTTCGACCTCATGACGGGGTTTTCTCTGGCGCCGCTGCAGGCGGTGACCGTGACGGGTATTCTGATCTCCGTTCTGAGCTTCCTCTTCGCGGTGTTCATGTTCATTCGCCGTCTCGTCGTCGGCCCGGAAGCGGAGGGCGTTTTTACCCTTCTGGCCCTTCTTTTCCTGCTGATGGGCGTCACCATTTCCTGCATCGGCATAGAAGGCGAATACGTGGGGCGCATTTACCAGGAGGTGCGCAGGCGTCCCCGCTACGTGATCCGAAAAATCTACGATTCCGATCCGCCGTCCGAATAACCGATCCCGGCCGGCGGAGAACCTGGGGTGAAAGCCATGAACAAGAGGCGTGCTGTCGTTTTCGCCTACAGCTCCATCGGCTGCGAGTGCCTGACGGAGCTTCTGGAGAGCGGCGTCGAGGTCGCGGCCGTCTTCACTCACGAGGACGACCCCGGCGAGGAAAGATGGTTTCGCTCGGTGCGCGGGCTGGCGCGTGAAAGAGGCATTCCCGTTCACACTCCGGCGAAACCGGGCGAACCCGAGGCCCTTCTGATTCGGGAGCTTCGTCCCGACTTGATTTTTTCGTTTTCTTACCGCATCGTCCTCCCCGCCGCGATTTTGGGTCTGGCGCCTTTGGGAGCCTTCAACATTCATGGGGCGCTCCTGCCCCGATACCGGGGGCGCGCCTGCGTCAACTGGGCCGTACTGCGCGGCGAGACGCGGACGGGCGTGACGCTGCACCACATGACGGCGCGCGTCGACGAGGGGCGGATCGTCGATCAGGAGTCCGTGCCGATCGGCCCCGACGACACGGCGCACGATGTTTTTCAGAAGATGATCCCCGCGGCCCGGAGGATGCTGCGCCGCAGTCTGCCGTCCGTTCTGGAGAGAACGGCGCGCGGGTACGAGCAGGACGAATCCCAGGCCACGTACTTCGGCCGCAGGCGGCCCGAGGACGGCCTTATCGACTGGTCGAAGCCCGCGCGGGAGATCTACAATCTCGTTCGGGCTCTCACGCATCCGTTTCCGGGGGCGTTCGCCCTCTCCGGCGGAAGAAAGCTGTTTATCTGGAGCGCCGTACCCCACCCCGACGAACGGCACGGCGCCGAGCCCGGCGTCGTCATATCCTCGCAGCCCCCGAAAGTGAACACGGGAGGCGGTACGCTGCAAATCAAGCGGGCTCAATGGGGCGGCGGAGAGGAATTGGAAGGAGATGAACTGAGGCTTCCCGTCGGCGCCGCTCTGACGGAGAAAGACCCTGCAAGGACATGATCTGCGAGCTGGCAATCAAGGTGGATGTCGATACTCTGAAGGGATACCTCGAAGGTGTTCCGCGTCTTTTGGATCTTCTGGACGAGCGGAAGATCAAGGCCTCGTTTTTCTTTTCGATGGGCCCCGACAACTCCGGCAAGGCGATTCGGCGCATATTCCGCCGCGGCTTCCTCTCGAAAATGCTGCGCACCAGAGCGCCGAGCACCTACGGGCTGAAAACGCTCTTCTACGGAACGCTTCTCAGGGCGCCGATGATCGTGGCCTCGAACCCCGCCATCCTGAAGCGCGCCGCGGACGAGGGACACGATTGCGGAATCCATTGCTGGGACCATGTTCTCTGGCAGGATCATCTGCCGGAAATGCCGCCCGCGGAAATCCGCGGAGAACTCGTCAGGGCCATGGAGTCCTTTTCCGGCGTCGCGGGTTTTTCCCCCAAAAGCTGCGCCGCGCCGGGCTGGCAGGTCTCGCCCGACAGTCTGGCGGCGCAGGACGGGCTGGAATTCGACTATTGCAGCGATACCCGGGGCGAGAAGCCCTTCTTTCCGCGCATGGGGGGCGTGACGTTCCGCACGCTCCAGATCCCGACGACTCTGCCTACGCTGGACGAGCTGTGGGGGCTCGGCGGAACGGACCCCGAAAACATCAAAGACCGCTATCTCGACCTGCTGGAGCCGGGGACGAACGTTCACACCGTCCACGCGGAGATGGAGGGCGGAAACATGAGCGGCTCCTTCATCCGCTTCCTCGATTGCTGCATCGAAGGAGAAGTCGCGTTCGCGACCCTGCGGGATGTCGCGCGGCGCGTCAAGACGGAATCGAGCGCCCAAGTCTGCGACATCGAAATGTCAGACTTCCCCGGCCGCGCCTCCAAACTCGCCACCAGGGCCGGGGGCCCTGGACCCGATATGGGTTTGGTGTAGGCAAGAGAAGGAGCCCTCCCGTTGGTCGGGGGATTGCGTTTTGCCTGCAAAGACGGGTAAAATTGTTGCTGTCAGACCCATAACGTCGGAGGGGTGTCAATCGTCTGAGAAAATGTCCGCTGAAAGAGGACTGATTCGTCCGAGAAAAAGTCCAGGGCTGGTTTAACCCCCAAGCCCTGTCTTGTCTTACTGGTTTCGCTTCCCTGGAGGGCGAGGAGAAGGAGGAGGTTGCCGCCGCGATGGTAGGCAAAAAGGAGCTGGTGCAGGTTCAAAATGTTGAACGGAAGGGTGAGAAGAGCTTTTTGCTTCATCTTGCCGATTCGGAAGATGTGCGAGAGAACGCGTTGAGCATCCGGTACGAAGACGAAGCCGGCTCCGCAATCGAAACGGTTGCCGGGGAAAACGGCGCGGCGATTAAAGCAATAACGAGAAATATACCGCCGGAGGATTACACAGTAAAATTGCATGGCGCTCCGGAGGGGGTTGCTCTCGGCGGCGCTGACATAAACCCTAAGGCAGCCAAAGCCGCGAACTCGCCAACCCGTGTCGTGACGTATAACAATACTCCGGATAGCCGTGAGGTAAAGGTAAAGTATACCGGCGGTGTAAATGTAAAGGAAGCGGCGTTGACGCTGACGCTTGAGGGCGTATCAGTCGGAACATATCCGAACCTTTCGTTCGCCATGAAGACGACGAACCCGAGAGGGTATGACAAGGATTTTTTTGACGATGTCATTAATAACGTTGTGGCAGCGCCGTCTGCTCTGTGGCTGCCGGCCTTTACGCTTGTCGTTCAAGAAGACTCCGGAGCCGGCCCGGTGTGCCTGGCCGCGCGGAAAAGCGCGGCGAAAAAGGCGCGCTGAAACAGGGAAAAATAAGAAGACGGCCATGAAACGGGAGGTTCCTCTGCAAGGGGGAGCCTCCCGTTTTCAGTCAGACCGCCCGCCCTCGTCCCGCCCGGACATTATCACAGACGAGCGACAGAGCGGCGCACGTTGATTTGGAATCGAAATAAGTATAGAATATTTTTAGAAAATGTTCTCCGGGAGGGTTTGGGATGAAACCGGTCCGGGGACGATGTCGGGTGGGTGTTTCCCGTCTCCCCGCCCCGAGAAAGCGAAAAGAGGTCTCGAAATGACCGCTTCGGGATTGAGTCTGGAATCGAACGGAAGAATTGCGATGCCGTCTGCGGGAACCACCGCGAACATGGCCGGCGGGGCATGTTCCTGTTGCGCCCGCGGCTGTCTCTGTATGGGAAAGTGTATGAGAGAACGAAAAAACCGAATAAGACCTGACGGCAGCCGGTTCCCGAATCTATATGGGAGCCGGCTGTTTATATGAATTTTGTTTTCAGTTCAAGCTCAGGGGGGCGGAGCTCGTTCGCCCGAAAGCGGGCTCACTTAAGCAGACGACCAATGAGCAAAGCGAAATGTGTCGGTCGCGTACCCGCGCGGCAGTTTGCGCGGAGCATGACCCCCCCGAACCCCCCTGAGCTTGAACGGATACGATTCTCATTCTAAACATTGGAGGCGGTATGAACATGGCAGTGATGAAAAGCATTCTGGAAGCGATCGGCGGCACCCCTCTCGTGGACCTCGAGCGTCTTGTGAAGCATTGGAAGCTGGAGGGCCGCATTCTCGCGAAGCTGGACCACCTGAACCCTTCGGGCAGCAAGAAGGATCGAATCGCCCTGGGGATGATCCGCGCGGCGGAGCGCAAGGGTCTGCTGAAGCCCGGCCAGACCGTCATCGAGGAGACGAGCGGCAACACGGGCAACGGACTGGCGCTCGTCTGCTCTCTTCTGGGCTACCCCTTCATCGCCGTCATGTCCAAGGGGAACTCGATCGAGCGGGTGCGCATCTGCAACGCCTTCGGCGCGAAGGTCGTCCGAGTGGACCAGGCCCCGGGCGCCAAGCCGGGGGAGGTCAGCGCGGCGGATCTGGATTTGGTCATGAAGGAAACGGAGCGCCTGACCGAGGAGCTGGGGGCTTTCTGCGTGGGGCAGTTCCACAACGCCGACAACGCCCTCGCGCAGGAGGTCACGGGCGACGAAATGTGGGCGCAGTCGGAGGGAAAAATCGACGCCATCGCCGACTTCGTCGGGACGGGCGGCGGATTCGCCGGCATCGCGGCCTCCATGCGCCGTCACAACCCCGACGCGCACTGTTATCTGGTCGAGCCCGAAAACGCGCCCTGTTACAGCGGGAAAAAGGCGAAGCCGGGTGCCGGGCACCGCATTCAGGGCGGAGGATACGCCCGGGAGGTGCCCTTTCTGGACCGTTCGCTGATCACCGGCTGCGTCGGAGTCTCCGACGAGGAGGCGGTGGAGGGCGCGCGCCTTCTGTCGCGCGTCGAGGGCGTTTTCTGCGGATTTTCCGCTGGGGCTCACGCCGCGGCGGCCAAAAAACTGCTCGAGGGCCCCGAGAAGGGCAGGACCGTCGCCATCGTCATCTGCGACAGCGGCCTGAAGTACCTCAGCACCGACCTGTATGCGTAAAGCGAGGAGAGAGACATGTCAAACAATCGCACAGCCGAAAGAATGAGTTTGCTGCACGCGGAATCCGCGTTCCGCATCATGGCCCGCGCCAACGCTCTGGAGGCGAAGGGCAGGAATATCGTTCATCTGGAGATCGGGCAGCCGGATTTCAAGACGCCGCAGAACATCATCGACGCCGCCTGCAAGGCCCTGAACGAGGGAAAGACCGGCTACACGCCCACGGAGGGGATCTCCCCCCTGAGGGAAGCGATCGCCGGGCACTGCCGAACGTATAAAAAGGTGGACGCCGATATGGAGAACGTGGTGGTGGTGCCGGGCGGCAAGCCCATCATGTTCTACACCCTGCTGATGCTGGCTCAGGCGGGCGACGAGGTGATTTACCCCAACCCCGGCTTTCCCATCTACGAGTCCGTGATCCGTTTTTCCGGGGCGAAGGCGGTGCCCATGCCGCTTCTGGAAAAGAACGACTTCCGCGTCGACCTGGATCGCCTGAAGCGCGACATCAACGAGAGGACGAAGCTGATCATCCTCAACAACCCCGGCAACCCCACGGGCGGAATGCTGTCCCGGGAGGACATCACGGCCATCGCCGACATGGTGCGCGGCAAGGGGATTTATATCCTGTCCGACGAAATTTACGACAGGATCATTTTCGGGGAACAGCCTCTTTCCATCGCCTCCCTGCCGGGGATGAAGGACCAGACCGTCATTCTGGACGGCTTTTCCAAGACGTTCTCGATGACCGGCTGGCGGCTCGGGTTCGGAGTGATGAACCGGGAACTGGCCGGGCACATGACGATGCTGATGGCCAACTCCAACTCCTGCGCCGCGTCCATGACCCAGTGGGCGGCGATCGAGGCGTTGCAGGGTCCTCAGGATTCCGTCGGGAAAATGGTCGCCTCGTTCAAGGAGCGGCGCGACTACCTGATCGAGGCGCTGAACAAAATCGACGGCATTCACTGCGTGATGCCGCAGGGCGCTTTTTACGCGTTCCCGAACATCTCCTCGTTCGGTCTGACCTCCGCGGAATTTGCGGACCGCCTGCTGGAAGAGGGGGGAGTCGCGGCGGGCGGGGGCTCGTCGTTCGGAGAATTCGGCGAGGGCTTCATCCGGCTCTCCTACGCCAACTCCCTGGAGAACCTTAAAATCGCCGTGGACCGCATCTCGCAGTTCACCCGCACACTGAAAAAGAGCTGAAGAAACGCGAAGAAAGGAAAACAGAAAAGGCCCCCGGAACGTACCGGGGGCTTTATTTATTACTATCGGGGTGGGGATGACGGCCCTCGATCAGACTGCCATTGACGCTTATCCCGGCACGTTGATAGAATAAAAACAAAGGTTTTCGAAGTGGGAGGAGAAACGCAATGACAGCGACGACAGAGACGCGCGAACCGGAAATGGGCCTGACGTTCGAGAAGGTCTGGGCGATGTTCCAGGAATCGGATCGGCGTATGCAGAAATTGAACGAAGAAACTGCTCAACAAATGCGAGAAACCGACCGGAAGATACAGGAGGTCGCTCGGCGTATCGAGGAAACCGATCGGCAGATGAAGGAAACCGGCCGGCAAATGAAGCAAACCGACGTGCAGATAGGGAAACTGGGCAACCGCTTTGGAGAACTGGCGGAACATTTGGTAGCGCCCAACATCATACAGAAGTTCAACGCCCTCGGTTTCCATTTTGACGATATTTCCGGGCTGCGCCGAATTATCAAGGACGAGGGCAGCGGGCAAAAAAT
>JAISMH010000033.1 GCA_031276855.1 Synergistaceae bacterium | reverse complement strand
CAAATCTCGGTTAGCATTATACTCAAACTGAAATGAAGGTCAAGGTTACGCTTGTTTTAACTGGATAGAGTATACGGGGTTTGAACGGTTAGCAATCGTCCAGACTTCGGAGAGCCAGGCTTCAATGCCCTGCTTGTCTTGCTTTATGCTAGAATGTAGAAGCTATACGTTCTCTTTGCCTTAAAAAGAGCGTATCCGTATCGTTTCTTGGAGGGTTTTGAATGCTGGAGGGTTTTGAATGACGGAAGAAGTGAAGGGCGGGAGCCTGTTCAGCAAGGTCTTGCCTCTCCCGCTGGTCGAGGAAATCAAAGAAAGCTATTTGAACTACGCCATGAGCGTCATCGTCGGACGCGCCCTGCCCGACGCGCGCGACGGCCTGAAGCCCGTCCAGAGGCGCGTCCTTTTCTCGATGGACAATTTGGGACTGAAGCACGGCTCCGCCTACAAAAAATCGGCGACCGTGGTCGGCGACACGATGGGCAAGTACCATCCCCACGGAGACAGCTCGATTTACGAGACGATGGTTCGCATGGCACAACCCTGGAGCCTGCGCTACCCGCTGGTCGACGGACAGGGCAACTTCGGCTCCATCGACGGCGACAGCGCGGCGGCCATGCGCTACACGGAAGCCCGCCTCTTCGAGCTGGGAGAGCTGATGCTCGCCGACCTCGAGGAAGAGTCCATCGACTGGGGCCCCAATTTCGACGAGTCGCTGCAGGAACCTCTGGTTCTTCCCTCGGCGATTCCCAACCTGCTGGTCAACGGCGCCACGGGCATCGCCGTCGGCATGGCGACGAACATCCCCCCCCACAACCTGAGGGAGGTCGTGGACACCCTGTGCTACCTGCTCGACACCCCGACGGAGGCGGCCGATTTCGAGGAGATTCTGAGGCGCCTGCCGGGGCCGGACTTCCCCACAGGGGGGCTCATCCTCGGGCGCGGAGGCATCCGCGACGCATACAAAACGGGACGGGGCAGGGTGATCGTGCGCGGGCGGATGCACGCCGAGGAGGGGAAGAGAGGCCGGGTTTCCATCGTCGTGACGGAAATTCCCTTTATGGTGAACAAGACCAATTTGATCGAGACGATGGTCGCCGCCGTGCAGGAAAAAACCGTCGACGGAGTGGCGGACATCCGGGACGAGTCCGACCGCGAGGGAATGCGCATCGTCCTCGACCTGACGCGCGACGGCGACCCCGACCTCGTGATGCGTCAGCTCTACAAGCGTACGCAGCTCCAGTCCACCTTCGGCATCATCAATCTGGCGCTCGACAAGGGTTACCCGCGGGAGATGCCGATTCTGGACATGCTCTCGCTCTTTTTGGGACACCGGCGGGACATCGTGCGCCGGCGCACGCAGTTCCGCCTGAACAAAGCCCTCGCCAGGGCCCACATCGTCGAGGGGCTGTCCAGAGCCCTCGACATCATCGATCGGGTCATCGGGCTGATCCGGTCGGCCAAGTCCGCCGCGGAGGCCAAAGAAGGACTGGTCGGAAACCTCGGCTTTTCCGAGCCTCAGGCTCAGGCGATTCTGGAAATGCGCCTGCAGCGCCTGACCGGACTCGAACGCGACAAACTGCACGACGAACTGCGCCAGCTGACGGCCGACATCGAGAACTACAGGACAATCCTGGGAGACGCCGCCGTTCTGGACGGCGTCATCCGCTCGGAGCTGACGGAGATCGGCGCGAAGTTCGGCGACGACCGCCGCACGGAGATCACCGACGGCTGCGAGGAATCCACGGACGAAGACCTGATCCCCGAGAACGACATCGTCATCGTCCTCTCGAAGGACGGCTTTCTGAAGCGCCAGGACCTCGGGAGCTACACCCTTCAGGGGCGCGGAGGCAAGGGACGCAAGGGCGCTTTCGTGCGCGAAGAGGACGCCATCGCCTCCGTCAGCGTCACGCACACCCACCGCGAGCTCTACTTTTTCACCACCAAAGGCCGCGTGATGACGCTGAAAGGCCACATGGTCCCCGAGACGAAAACGGGCAAGGGCAAGCAAATCGCCAAGCTCCTGCCCCTCGAAGAGAACGAGCAGGTGGTGACCCTTTACGGCGGAGAACTGGAGGGGGTCAGCTACGCCTTCTTCATCACGAAAAGCGGGGTGGCCAAGCGCATCGAGCTTTCGGAGCTGGCGGACTCCAACCGGCCGCGCCGCGTCATCACCCTCGACGACGGGGATGAGATCGCCCAAGTGCGCCTGACCTCGGGCAAGGACGACCTGCTGCTGATGACCGCCGGGGCCCAGGCGCTCCGCGTCCCCGAAGAAGAATTCCGCGCGATGGGGCGCGGCGCGCGGGGAGTGCGGGGTATGCACCTCGCGCCGGGCGACGTCATCATCAGCTGCGACATCGTGAACGAGGAGTGTCACATCCTGATTTTGAGCGAACGGGGCGTGGGGAAGCGGTCCCGCTTCGAGGAGTTCACCCCTCACCACAGAGGAACGTCCGGCGTCCGGGCGATGAACCTGGGGGCGAAGACCGGCAAACTGGTCGGCTGCTGGGCCGTGCGGGAGCAGGACGAGATCATCGCCATCACGAGCCGCGGAAGAATGATCCGCGTGGCGGTCCACGAAACGCCCCTTCTGACCCGCACCGCCATGGGAAACATAACGGTGCGCCTGGACGAAGGGGACTCGGTGGCGGACTGCAGCGTCGTCCATATTGAGGAAGAACTCGAGGAAGAGGCCGGGAAAGAAGCCGGAAAAGAAGGCGGGAACGAAGCGCCCGCCGCCGATTCTCAGGATCCCCAGTTGGGTTTTTTGACGGAGTGATTCCGGCGGATTTATTCTGACGGAGTGCTGTATCTGTATAAGGTGATGTCCTGCAAGGGGGGACTCTTTTGAAGCCGGCAAAGGAAGGAATACCGACGATTGTCTGCCTTGCGTCGTTCACGGGGATATGCGCGTTCGTTTCGCCCGTGTCCGCGGCGGTCATGGTGGTTCTGACGGGCTTCGCGGTCTGGTTCTACCGCGACCCCGACAGGGTTCCGCCGGAAGGGGAGGGGATTTTCGTCTCTCCCGCCGACGGCAGGGTGGTGGAGATCGGGCCCGCGGCGCACGCTTACACGGGGGACGCCGTGAAAGTGGGGATCTTCATGAACGCTTTCAGCGTCCACGTCAACCGCGCGCCGTGCGCGGGCACGGTGGAGTACCTGGAGTACGTCCCCGGCCGCAAAATCGCGGCCTTCGCCCCCAAAGCGTCCGAGGTCAACGAGCGCCACTATGCCGGCCTCTCGACGCGGCACGGCCCCGTCCTGCTGGTTCAGATCGCCGGTTTGCTGGCGCGCCGCATCGTCTGCCGCCTCCGCCGGGGGGACGTTCTGGCGGCGGGAGAGCGTTACGGCATGATCCGCTTGGGGTCGAAGGTTGACATCTATCTTCCCGCGAGTGTAAAATTGGCGGTCAAAGTCGGAGATAAAGTTTGCGCGGGCAAATCTGTTCTGGGATCTGTCCCGGAAGCGGCAGACGCGGCGGAATGTTTGCTTTAATAAGCAGGAAAACGAGTCAGGCAAGGAGTGACAGGCGTATGAAATTTTTCAGGGTCAGACCGGGACGGAAGAAAGGGAAGCCGATTCCCTTCAGAAAAATCGTGCCGAACATGGTGACGAGCGGGAACTTGCTGTGCGGGATGTTTTCTTTGATATTGGCCTATCACGGGCGCTATATCCCGGCGGCGTGGATGATCTTCTTCGCGGTGCTTTTCGACGGACTGGACGGCAAGGTCGCCCGCAGTCTGGGAGGCGGCTCCCAGTTCGGCCTCGAGTACGACAGCCTGGCGGATCTGGTCAGCTTCGGCGTGGCGCCCGGAATGATGATGTACATGGCCGCGCTTGCCGATTTCGGCGGCATTGTGGGGGCGATCGTCGCGTGTTTTTACACGCTCTGCGTCGCGCTCCGTCTCGCGCGTTTCAACGTGGTGCACGTTCCCGGCCCATTCCAGGGCCTGCCCAGCCCGGCGGGGGGGCTGTTCGTCGCGTCGTTCACCCTGGCGAGGCTTCCTCACGAGCCGCTGCTGGTTGCCCTGCTCCTGACGTTCTCCGGGCTCCTGATGGTTTCGAGCATTCCCTACGCCAACCTCAAGAAGCTGACCCGCGAGACCGCGGATCGGAAAAAGTGTGTGCTGACGCTGCTCTTCCTGACGGCGCTTGTCGTTTTGTTCAGAAGCGCCGCGCCGCTGATATTTTTCTCGGTTTACATCCTGAGCGGCTTTTTGCGTTTCGACTGGGGAGAATGGCTGCTCCTTCCCGAAGAGAACGCTCTGGAGGATCACGTTCATTGAAACAAGGACAGAAATATGAAAGCAAGAACAGGAATATGAAAGTAAGAACAGAAATAAAAACGATATAATCTATTCTGTTTCCGGGGGAGCGTTTCGCTGAGAGGAAGGATTTTTCCGATTTCGGGAATTGCGGGAAAATTTTTCGACCCTTGAACCTGATCCGGGTAATGCCGGCGTAGGGAGACGATATTGTTGAGGGAAAAAGGCGCGGCTCCCCGCAGGAGGGGATCGCGTCTTTTTGTTTTTGAACGTGAGAGGAGCGGTTTGAGCATGAAAAAGGTGTTGAGCATCGCCGGGTCGGATTGCAGCGGCGGAGCGGGCATTCAGGCGGATTTGAAGACTTTTTCGGCGCACGGCGTTTTCGGAATGAGCGCCGTCGTGTCGGTTGTGGCGGAGAACACCAGCCGCGTCATCGCCATTCAGGACGTCACGCCGGACATGATCGAAAAGCAGATCGACGCCGTCTTCGAGGATATCGAGGTGGACGCCGTCAAGATCGGGATGCTTTCGACGCCGGACTGCATGAAGGCCGTGGCGGGAAGGCTGAGGCGTTACAGGCCGAAGAACGTCGTCGTCGACCCCGTCATGTACGCCAAAAACGGCGCGCCTCTCATGGCGCCGGACGCGACGGACACGCTGATCGGGACGATTATCCCTCTGGCGGACGTTCTGACGCCGAACATCCCGGAAGCGGAAAAAATCGCCGGCATACTCGTCAAAGACGTTTTTGGCGCGTCCGGCGTGTCCGATGGGGAAATCGATTGGGTCGGCGCGATGGAGAACCTCGCCGGGCGCATCCATCGCATGGGGTGCGGAAACGTTCTCGTCAAGGGAGGGCACTCCGCCGGGCGCGCCGTCGATGTTCTGTTCGACGGAAGCCGTTTCCGTCATTTCGACGCGTCCCGCGTCGACACGAAAAACACGCACGGTACGGGCTGTACTTACTCGTCCGCCATCGCCTCGAATCTCGCGCTGGGAATGGACATGGAGCAGGCCGTCGAGCGGGCGAAGGCGTATGTGACGACCGCCATTCGGCATTCTCTTGCGATTGGAAAGGGACACGGCCCCACGCATCATTTTTACGACCTTTACCGAAACGGCCTGGGAAGGGAGGAGGACATCTGATGTTATTGAAGGGTTGCATGTTATTGAAGGATTGCGGTTCAAAAGATATTGAGGGTGCCTGGGCGTCTCTGAAAAGAGAAAATCCTTTGGTTTTTCATGTCACGAACGCCGTCGCGTCGGCGCTGTCGGCCAACGTCTGCCTTGCGATAGGGGCGTCGCCGCTGATGTCGCAGTATCCCGGGGAAACGGAGGAGCTGATCGGCATCGCCCGGGGTTTTCTGGTCAATCTGGGGACGCCGTCCGCGGCGGCGATGGAGACGGTGGAGCGCGGAATGGAGGCGGCGCGTTCGAGGGCGCCGGGGACGGCTCCGTTCACTTTGCTCGACCCTGTGGGGTACGGGGCCTCCCGTTTTCGCGTGGAAAGCACGGACGCCCTGCTGAACCGGTACTCTTTTTCGATTGTGAAGGGGAACGCGGGGGAGATTTCTCTTTTGGCGAAGGTGGGCGGCGCGATCAAGGGGGTGGACGCCGCCTCGACGGGAGACCTGCGGAAGGGCGTTCTGGCTCTGGCGCGGGAGCGCCGGTGCGTTGCCTGCGCCACGGGCGAGATCGATTTCCTCAGCGACGGGGAATCCGTCGCCCTTGTCCGCGGAGGCAGCGCTTTGCTGCCTGCTCTTTCGGGCAGCGGCTGTGCCGTGGGAACGATCGTTCTGTCCGTGACGGCGGCCTGCGGAGACGCCGTTTTGGGAACGCTCTGCGGCCTCGCCGCGATGGGCATCGCGTCGGAGCGGGCCGAAAAAAAATGCGCGGGAAGCGGAACTTTTCCCGCCGCTCTTCTCGACGAGCTTTACGCTCTGCGTCCCGAGGACTTTCAAGACTCGCGGACGCGCTGGTCTTTATAAGTTTTTATAAGTAATGGGGTGCAGGGGGCAAGCCCCCTGCCGGGGTCACGGGGCAGAGCCCCGTGAGTAAGGAGTTGTCATGCCGAAAAATTCAGTTCCTAATCTCAAAAAATCCCTGCGTCTTTATGTCATCCCGGACCGCGGGGCAGGCGCGCCCCTCTCTCTGGAGGAGCAGGCGCGGCTCGCCATCGAGGGCGGGGCGACGGCGATACAGCTTCGCGACAAGGAAGCGGACGGCGGAGAACTGCTTCGGACCGCGCGGGCGCTGTCGGCCCTGTGCAGGGAGCGTCGGGTGCTTTTCATCGTCAACGACAGGCTGGACGTGGCGCTGCTCAGCGGGGCGGACGGGGTTCACCTGGGGCAGAGCGACCTCCCCGTGACGGACGCCCGCCGGCTGGCCCCCCGTCCCTTTCTCGTCGGAGCGTCGGCGCACACGCCAAGCGAGGCGCTGGAGGCCGAGAGGGACGGCGCGGACTACATCGGAGTAGGCGCGGTGTTCGGGACGGGCTCGAAAAGCGACGCGGCGGTCATCGGGCTGGAGAGGCTTCGCGAAACGGCGGCGGCGTCACGTTTGCCGTCGGTCGCCATCGGCGGCGTAACGACCGAAAATCTGCCCCGCGTGATACTTTGCGGCGTGGACGGAGTATCCGTCATCGCCGCGGCCGTGCGGGGCGACGTGAAAGGCAACACTCGAGAGCTGGCGAAAATGCTGTTATAGGAAGGGCCACCCCGCGTCGAAAGGCCGCAGGAAATGCAGGCCGACGAAGCGGAGGATGGAGGGGCCCCACAGCAGGGTCAAAACGCCTCCGACGGCCAGATAGGGCACGAGGGGAACGGCGTCTCCGCGCCCCCATTTTACCTTGCCGCAGAGCAGGAGCCACGCGACGCCGAGGCCGCCGGCCATGATTCCCAGATAGAGGGCGAGCAGCGTCATCTTCCAGCCCAGGACGGTGCCCGTGCCGCCCATGAGGCAGGCGTCGCCCCAGCCCATGCCTCCCCGGCTCAGGAGGATGACGACGGCGAAAGAGCCCCACCCGACGGCGGCGCCGAGCAGTCCGTCGACGAGCGCGTCCCGTCCGCCGAAGAAGCGGAGCGCAAGGCCGACAATGCCCATCGACAGGGCGAAAATATCAAAAACATCCTGACTTTCGTAATCGGTCAGAGCGTTGAGAAAAAGTCCGAAGGCCCCGACCATAGAGAAGACGTAACCCCAGCTCAGGCCCCACCGCCAAGCCAGGAGCCCCGCCGTCGCGGCCCCGATGAGCTCGACGGCGACGTACCGGGGAGAGACGCGGGCTCCGCAGGCTCTGCAACGTCCTTTTTGAAGGAACCACGACGCGATGGGGATCAGTTCCCGGAACGTCAGTTTTTTTCCGCAGGATTCGCAGACGGAGCGTTCTTTTCCCCACCAGGGCCGCCCCTTTACGCTGCGGTGGGCGACCACGTTGAGAAAAGAGCCCAAAGCCGCGCCCAGAAGAGCGGCGAAAACGACGTGAACGGCGGCGTCATTCATCGGCGATCTCTCCCGGATCGGGGCTCTCTCCCGGAACGATTTTGCGGGCGTTCATTTCTTTTTGTCCTTTTCGCCATAGCGCTCCCGCCCGTAGGAAATGACGGAACTTCTCGCCGCTTCGCGGCGGGACGCGGAATCTTTCATCTGCTTAAGAGAATTTTCGAGTTCTTTGGCCAGCTTCTGGCGACTCGGATCTTCCCTGTCCAAAGCTCTCTTGTCGGTGTCCCTGTCGAGGTATCCCTTGTCCACCAGAGCCTGAATGTAGCGGATATCGACATCCAGCCCCTCGGCCACGTCTTCGAGGTTGAACTCGTCCTTCGGGTGGTCGCGCAGAAACTCGCGGACATCGGGGTAGAGCTGATCGAGGCGCGCGAGACAGACGGGGCAGATTCTGTCGCCTGAGGAAATAGAGGTCAAAAGTTTTCCGCACAATTTGCAGGTCAGCAAAGCCATCAAAAATT
Organism: Synergistaceae bacterium; assembly: GCA_031276855.1. Taxonomy (GTDB): domain Bacteria; phylum Synergistota; class Synergistia; order Synergistales; family Aminobacteriaceae; genus JAISMH01. The sequence continues at coordinate 17,819 of JAISMH010000033.1, read as the reverse complement.
CCTCCTTAGTCTGAACGAAAGATCTTATCTTATGGATAAATTGTACACCATGACCGGGGCAGACGGTACATTTGCGCGGGAACATCCGCCGCATTGCCCGAACGGCTCGGAAGTGAGAAAATCTGACCCGGAGGGCCGAAATGAAAGCGGAAAATTAAGGGAGGCAGTGAAATGCAGCGCAAAATAGCGGCGCAAAAACAGGCAGGGAAGGTTTTTTGATTGTCTGAACAGCGAACAGATAAAATTTCATGCGGACGCGAAGAGGAATTTTCTCCGCTCGTCGTCGTCGCCGGACTGATGATAACGGCCTACCTCACGGCAAACATCATGGCCGTGAAACTGGTGGAGATTTGGGGCGCTGCGGTGTTCGACGCCGGGACGGTCACGTTTCCGCTGGCCTACATGCTCGGGGATGTCCTGACGGAAATATGGGGGTTCCGCGTCGCGAAAAAGGTGATCTGGCTGACCTTTTTCTGCAATATCGTTCTGGTCGCGGCGACCTCCGCAGGGGTCCTCCTGCCGTCGCCCGCGTATCTGCAAAAGACCGCGGACGCCTACGCCGAGGTTTTCACCTACGTGCCGAGAATCGTCTTCGCGTCGCTTCTGGCCTTTCTCTGCGGGGAACTGTCCAACGCGTATTTCATGGAAAGGATCAAAAAGCGGACGAACGGAAAATACCTGTGGATGCGCGCGATCGGCAGTTCCGCGGCCGGTCACCTCTTCGACACGGTTCTGTTTGTCTGCGCGGCCTTCGGAGGGACGGCCGCGCCGGCGGACCTGTTCTTCATGACCGTGAGCCAATACGCGCTGAAACTGGCCGCGGAATCGATCTGCGGGACGCCGCTGGTGTACGCGGCGGTTCGCGTCCTGAAAAAACGGCGCGTGCCCGAAGAGGGCGGGGGCGTCCGACGCGAGTGTGCCTGACGCAGGCGCGGCCCGATGGGGACATACTGATGATGGAGCGATACGCGCGCATAACGGAAAAATTTCCCCGCGAGTTCCTGCTGCTGAAGGGGCGGGGGTGCTTCCACGGAAAGTGCCTGTTCTGCGATTATCACCTGGACGCCTGCGCGGACCCCTTCGAGGAGAACCGCCGCGTACTCGGCAGGGTGACGGGAGAGTTCGGTGTGGCGGACATCGTCAATTCCGGGTCTGTCCATGAGCTGGACGATCGGACGCTCCGGCTCGTTCGGAAGACCGCGGAGGAGAAAAACATCGGGACGCTGTGGTTCGAGGCGCACTACGCGTACCGCGCGCGCCTGGAAGAAATTCGGCGCAGGTTCCCGAATCGGACGGTCAAGTTCAGGACGGGCGTCGAGAGCTTCCACGACGGGTTCCGCCGCGCCATGAACAAGGGGATGCCCGACGCTTCGCCGGAGGACATACGCCGGCATTTCGACGGAGTGTGCCTGCTTGTCGGCGTGCAGGGGCAGACGAGGGAAATCGTCGAGCGGGACATCGCCGTCGCGGCGCGGCTCTTTGAATACTTCAGCGTGAACCTGTTCTGCCCGAACACGACCCCGGTCAAGCGGGACGAGGCGCTTACAGCGTGGTTTTTGCGGGATCTGTACCCGCGCGTGAAGCGGCTCGCCAACTGCGAGGTTCTGCTGAACAACACGGACTTGGGCGTCGGCTGAAACAGGTGTAGACTTTAATTCAGGGATAAGTCGGGGATAACCGAGAATGGGGGACGGGAAGATGAATTTCGGCGAAAAACTGGAGAACTTGGACGGGATACTGCGGCAGATGGAGGAGGGAAGACTTCCCCTGGACGAGGCTCTTTCGGTTTTCGAGCGAGGGGTTGCCCTCGTTCGGGAAGCGCGGGAGTTTTTGGAGCAAGCGGAGCAGAAGGTGACCCTCCTGACGCAGGAGGGAGAGGAGATCCCCTTCACGCGAACCGCGGAAGCAAAGCAGAAGCGGGCCGGCGAAGAAGCTGTATTATGATGAAACCATAATGATGTAATTTTCTTTTGCAATTTCTTTTGCAATTTTCTTTCGACAGCATGAAGGTTCCGGCGATTTTTCGTTTTTGAGCGTTTTTTTCAGTCAAAAGGCGTCAATTTTTGAAAAAAGACGCCCGAATCGCCCGAAGTGTGCTATCATACATAGCAGAATCCAGTTCGGGAAAATAGGCGGGTAGGCGTGAATCTTCAGCGGCGTGATCGTATTTTGAGGAAAGTCAATCTTTCTGGAGGTGTCGGTGATGTCTGTAACAAAGAGAACGGCTACGAACGTACTGTTGGATACCGCGCTCAAGAATTTCTACGGTGCAGTCGAGGAAATGCGGTTGGACGACAACCTGATCGCCATACTGGGCAATTCCGAGCGCAAGCTCGAAGTCTCCGTCCCGGTGGAAATGGACGACGGAAGCATCCAGGTGTTCAAAGGGTATCGCGTACAGCATTCCAGCGCCATCGGCCCGTCCAAAGGCGGCATTCGCTTCCACCCGGATGTCGACGCCGACGAATGTGAGGCTCTGGCCATGCTGATGACGTGGAAATGTTCCCTTGCGGGCATTCCCTACGGCGGAGGCAAGGGCGGAATCTCCTGCGACCCCCTGACCCTCTCCATGAAGGAAAAGGAACGCATGTCCCGCGCTTACGCGGCGCGCATAGCCCCGATCGTCGGAACATGGCAGGATGTCCCCGCCCCGGACGTCAACACGGGGGGTCAGGAGATGGTGTGGTTCATGGACACCATCAGCAAACTGCACGGCCGCGTCGAGCCCGGCATTTTCACGGGCAAGCCCATCAGTTATTGGGGCTCCAAAGGGCGCACGGCGGCCACCGGCTACGGAGTGGCGACCTGCGGACTGGAACTGCTCAAAGCCGTGGGCAAAGATCCGAAGGGCGTGAAAGTCTCCGTTCAGGGCTTCGGCAACGTGGGAAGCTACACGGCGCTCACCATGGCGAACGCGGGGGCCAAAGTCGTCGCCATCAGTGACGTTACGGGCACATACCATTCCGCCAAAGGCATCGACATCAAAAAAGCGTTTGAACACATCGAGTCTCACCCCAAGAAATTGCTCGAAGGCTTTTCCTGCGACGGCTGTGAAAAGATCGAGGAGATCTTCTCCGTGGACGCCGACCTGTTCTTCCCCTGCGCGCTGGAGGGTGCCGTGAACGAAAAAACGGCCGGCAAGGTCAAGGCGAAGTGGATCGTCGAAGGGGCGAACGGCCCCGTGACCCCGGAGGGCGACGCGATTCTCGATCAAAAAGGCGTCATCGTGGTTCCCGACTTTCTGGCGAACTCGGGAGGCGTCATCGGCTCCTATTTCGAGTGGGCTCAGAACCTCGCGGGCTACTTCTGGACCGAGGAAGAGTACAACGAGCGCCTGATGCACATCATGAAGGGCAACTTCAAGCTGGTCTGGGACTACGCGCAAAGCAAAAAGATCAAGATGCGCCGCGCCGCTTTCATGGCCGCAATCCAGCGCGTCGCCGACGTGGTGAAGCTCCGCGGCGTGTTCCTGTAGGAAGAACGCCCGAGTAAGTTCTTTATGTAAGTTCCTTCCCCCCCCCCTCAAATTGCCTTCCGCGATTTGAGGGGGGTTTTCTCTGCGTCGAAGTCGAAAGACTATTCTCGCAGGCGTATATCTTTTGGTTTCGCAACCGGCGCAATGGGAAAAAATCCTGAGTCATCGCATTGAGCGTATATAATATAATAAATCGCTTGCGTCTGTGCTTCGAGTTTTCGAAACGCCCGGCGCCCGCGGATGGGGAACGGGAAATAAATCGCGGCAAAGCCTTGAAAGAAAAGTGCGGATCGCGAAAGTCCGAAAGGCAGTGGTTTTGGTGACGCTATCGAAACGAAATTCGGCAGGCAGCAAAGTCAACATTAAAGACGGCAAAATTAACATTAAAGACAACAAAGTCAAGGTGAAAAAAACTTCTCCGGGAGAGCCGCCGGAGCCCTCTTTGCCGCTTTCTCCGCGTCCTCTGGTTCCCGCCGCCGTTCTTGTGCCGTTGTGGTGCATTTCTCTGGCGCTGCCGAATCTGGTCTACTCGGGCGTGTATTGGTACGATACGCTCCATTTGATTAAATTTTTTGCGGCCGGCGTACCTGTCGGTATCGCCGCGGTCGTGGCCGGCGCGCGCCTCCTTATTTACGGGCGGGAACGCATCGAGTTCAGAGTCGATTTGTTCGGCGCGATCTGGCTGGGACTGCTGGCCTACGTCACGTTGCAGCCGCTCTGGACCCGCATCTGGTCCAGCGTCAGCTTCATACAGGAGCTCATCTGCTTTTCCGCGGTCTGGGCTTTTTACGTCATCTCCTGGAATTCCTTTCCTAATCGGACGATCCGGCCTCTTCTGTGGCTCGCCAACCTCAACGCGGCCACCAATGTCGTATTCGCCGAACTTCAGATACGCAATCTCAACGGCTTCACCCGTCTGATTCTTCCCACTCCCGGGAATTACATCGGCAACACGGGACAGCAGAACATGTTCGGACTGTGGATGGCGATATGCGTCATGAGCTCCATTTACCTCTATGTCGCTTACGCGACGACCCCTTCCGGCAAGAGGCGTCACCCCGCGGTGACGCTTTTCAATCTGCTGCTGATGGGGATCAATCTCTGGGGGCTGTGGAACAGCACCAGCCGCTCGGCGATTTTTTCGCTTGCCGTCGCTCTCGTCGTCCTGACTTTCATCACGCTGCGCCAGTTCAGGCGCGATTACGCCGTCCGGCTGGCGCACGTGATCGTTTTGCTCCTGCTGGTGCTGGGGGGCGCGATGGCCTTCAACCGCGACCGCGCCGCTTCTCTGATCGCCAAGACCGTGGACATGGTTCAAAATGCCGAAACCGTCGGAGGGCGCGACGGCATCTGGGTGACGTCGCTCGCCATGTTCAGGATGTACCCATGGCGGGGGGTCGGCCTCGGGCAGTATAAATGGCATTACCTCGAGGCGCAGCGCGAGATGTTCCAGACCAGCCCGGACAGGAAATGGCAGTACACACACTGGGCTCATAACGAGTTTTTGCAGTGGTTCTGCGAGGGCGGAATCGTCGGAGGGCTGTTTTTGACGGCCCTCTGGGGCCTCTGGGGGGCGTCGCTGTTCGTCATGCTGAAAAGAAGGGAGCACGTCGCCCTGGAGGTCATCTGGGCGTGTTCGCTGATCGCCCTCATTTCCTTCAACGCGATCTGGACGCGGCCCTTTCATCGCATCGAGAACATTCTGTGGCTCTCCCTCGCTTTCGCCCTTTCCAATAAAGACATACTCGCCGCTCTGGTGCCCGTAAAAACCCCCGGCCGGGCGGTATGGGCTCGGCTGTGCGGACTTCTCCTTCTGGCGGGGAGCTGCGGCGGCTTTTACTACCTGGGCGACGGCATGGTCGGCGACAGACTGATCCGCAGAGCTCTGAGCACTCAGGACGCCGCCCTACAGCGCGGCCTTCTCGAACAGGCGTCGGAGCACTTCATGGTGCGAAATGACGCCCTCAAAAACTTGGGTTATCATTACGTTCAGGTGGGGGAGCAGACGCAGAACGTGGAGGCGATGTCCCGGGGGGTTCAGTTGATTTGGCAGCATTTTCTGCGCGAGCCTCATTCGGAGGAGCTGCGCGTTTTGCTCGATTGGGCGCAGCGTTTTCAGAAAATAGAGATCCTCCAGCTGCTGGCCAGCTACCTGAAGCCGGGAACGTTCCGCCTCGGGACGCAGCAGAACATGACGGACAGCGCCGGAAATGTCGTCAGCGCGGTTCTTCTCGTTCCGGCCGAAAATGCGGAAGCGCGGGAGACGGAAGAGTGACGCCGCGATCTCCGGGCAGAGGCCGGAGGAGTTGTTTTGAAGTAAAGGCTGTTTTGAGGCAAAGGGAGCATTTCTAAATTATGCGCGGAACACTCCGTAAACGAAAAAGGGCGTTTACGCTCATGGAAATTCTTATCGCCGTCGCTCTGACGGGGTTGGTCGCGTCTTTGACTCTGGCGCCGGTGGTCTATGCCGTGCGCCAGGTCGTCGAAACGGAGGAGGCCTATTCCGACGAGGCCGCCTTGCGCCGCACCGCTCTTTTTATGGCTCAGGACATGGCGGCGGGGCTTCGGCTCGCGCGCGTGACGATGCGGGTGATCGCGCATGAGACGCTGGGCGGCGGAAACGACGACACGCTGATCGTGGCGAGCGCGGCGCCGGCGAAACAGAACATGGCGGTCGGCAGTGTGGTCTACAGGCTTGCCCGGCGGTCTTTCATGAACGACGACACCATACCGGGCCTTTATCGGTGGGTTTTGCCGGGCGTTCTCCCGGACGCGGTCAAGCCGGGCGAACTCGAAGAAAAAGACGGACAATTGGCGGTTCCCTACGTCACGGCGCTGAAATTGTCCGTTTACAGGTCTTCGGACTGGATATCGAATTACGAGGGCAAACTGCCTTTGGCCGTGCGGATCACGCTTTACCGCGGAGAGGAGCGCGGGGAATATGTTTTCAGCTTTCCCCTGTAAAGGCTTTTTCCTCCGCGTTTTTTTTCGCGGTCCGAAACGGCCTCGCCGGGCTTCCCGCCGCGGATTCATTCTGGTCTCCGTGCTTTTGATGGGGGTCGTCCTGATCTCCTGCGCCGCCTCTTTTGCCTGGTTCACCCGGCTGCAGATCAGAAGCGCGCTGCGCGAGAAGGTGTCTCTCGAAAATCGGAGCATGGCGCAGGTGCTGACGCGATCCATTATCTCGGGGATAAAGTCCGATGCCCTGTTCAGCTATGATTCGCCGCTTCTTCCGTGGTTCAAGCCTTTTTTCGTTCCCGTGGGAGATACGGTGTGGGTGGTGCAGGTCGTTCCGCTGAACGACAAAATCCCCATAAGAAGCGTTTTTCTTCCGGACGGCAACACGCTTCGCAACGAGCTTCGCCGGGTTTGGGAAAATTTGTGGGAAAAGCTGGAAAAGCGCGAGATGAACGTTCCGCTTCTCGACTTCATGGACAAGGACGCGAAGCCGCGCATGGGAGGGGCGGAGCGCGAGACCCATATCAACCGCTATCCCGTGGACATCTCGGAACTCCTGATTCTGGAGGGGATGACCCCCGAATTGCTGTACGGCTCCCGGGAAAAAAGCGGCGCGGCGGATTACTGCACCCTTTGGAGCGACGGAAAGATCAACCTGAACGTCGCCCCCATTCATGTGCTGGAGATCCTTCCCGGTCTGGACAGGACCCTGGCCGAAAAAATAGTGGAGTTCCGCGAGCGCGAGCCGCTGAAAAAGATCGCCGACCTGCGAGATATTCCGGGCTTTCCTCCGAGAGCGGTCACGGGCCTGACCAATCTGGTGGACTTCCGAAGCCAGTATTTCATGATTAAAATCGAAATGCTGGAGGATCTGGGCGGAGGGACGAGTTTCAATATCATTTTCGACAAAAGTGCCGGACGGGTCGTTCGGTGGGAGGAGATCTGAGTGCGGCGTTACGAAAATGTCGTTTTTTTTCGCGTGACAGAAAACGGAGCGGAGAGGATTCCCGCGCCCGCGCCCAAGCGCGTGAAGCATATCGTTTTGATGACCCCTTTGAAATCGGTTGCGGTTTCCTCTTTCTCCTTTCCGTTCAGCAACGTCCTCCGCATACGGGAAGCCCTGAAGCTGCAAACGCTTCCCTACGCGGCGGCCGGTGGGATGGAGCTGTTCCCCTCCATTGTGAACAAAACGCCGCGCAGCAGCGGCGGTGTCGTGTGGTTCGTCCCGTCGGGCGAGCTCGAGGCGGTGACGTCCCTTTCGAGTCCTCTCGAAACCGGGCGCGTCGAGACCGGCGTATGGCCCGCGCCCCTGCCTCTGGTTTCCAGAATTCGGGGGGAGGGCGTGGTGTTCTGGCTGGACAAAAACAACGTCAGCTCGATGCTCTGGCGGGGCGGCCTTCCCGTTCTCTGCCGCTGGAAAGCCCGCGGCAGGACGACTCTCGACGCCGAGTTGGACTGGTTTCGCTCCTACTGCAAATCCAGGGAGGAGGAGCTCGGCGAATGCTTCGTTTTGAACGCCGAAGAGCCCTCCGAACTGGCCGCTCTGCCGGAGATCGTCAGGGAGAGCCTCGAGCTTTACCCCTGGCTCGGAGAGGTGAATCTCTCGCAGCGCGCTCTCGACAGCGCCGTGGTCGTGGAGCGCACGGTACACCTCCTTTCGCGCGCGGTTTTCTGGATTCTGCTCATGGGGCTTCTCGTTCTGGCGGGAAACGGGCTGCGCTATTACGAGGCCCGGCGAAGTATCGACGAGATCCGGGATCGGTCTTCCGAGCTCTATCGCTCGGCTTTCGACCCTTCGAGGACAGGGCGGATTTCGGACCCTCTGGGGCTGGCCCGCTCGAAGGTCGAAGAGCTCAGGGGCGGGGTGTCCGAGGGACATCCGCTCAACGAGGTTTTTGCCGATCTGGGTTCCATTTTCGAGCAAAATCCCAGCATGGACGTGACGCTCGACGTCATACGCTATAATGTGGACGGAGTTATGTACTCGGGTTCCGCCCCGGACAGGGAAAAAATTCAGGAGTTCTGGTCCGCGTGGGCGGCACGGGCGGACAACGTGCCCTACCCCAGTATCAACACCGCGCCGGGAGTGGGTTACCGGTTCGACATGAACGTCAGATGGTGAGGGTGATGGCGATGAATTTCGACTTCAATCAGATACGGGCCGTCATTCGGGGAGAGGTCAACGGTTCGGTTCGTTTTTTGGTGTCGTTTTTCTGCGCGGCCGGGGTCTGGCTTGCCGTGAATTGGCTTTCCGGCCTTTCCGCAAGCGCGTCGTCCACTCTGGCTTTGCAGCAGGAGCGTTACGCCGCGCTCTCTTCTCTGGCCGCGGAGTACAAAACTCTTGCCCCCGTCTCCGCCGCGCGGGGGGACGTCAACGCCATCGTGATCTTCAACGAGGTGTCCGGCCAGCTCAACCTTGGGGTGCGCGTCGGCAAGATCAACCCCGCGCCCGACGGAAAGCGGTTCTCCGTCGATATCGGCCGCCTTTATTCCGAGGAGCTGACGGATATTGTGAGGGAGCTTTCCGCGCGGGGCGTGAGGGTCATTTCCGCCACCATCCGCGCCCTTCCGGCGGGGAGCGAGAGGCTGTTCTCTTTGGAGGCCGAATTCGAGGTCATACCGATTTGAAATAAGGGGCCTGAAGTCAGAATAGTAAAAGGAAACGGGGATGTGGGGGGTACGGGGATGAAAGCGGTGAAAGTTCTTTCCGGAGGTCTTGTTTTTCTTGCGGGAGCGGCGCTTGCCGTGTGGTTTTTTATGCCCTGGCAGCAGGTGGGGGAGAGCGCGCTGCTTTTCGTTTCACGCCGTCTGCCCGAGCCTTCCTCGCTTTCTTACTCCGCGGTGAAAAGCGTACCGGGCGGCTTTTCCGCCGAAAATCTGAGCGTTTCGCGCCTGGCGGGGGTGACGGACGTCTCGTGTAAAACTCTGACTGTTGTGCCGGATATCTCCGCTTCTTTGCTGAATCTGGCTCCGACCTGCCGCGTGGCCTTCACGGGAGGCGCGCTGGATGAAATTGCCGTGACGCCCGTGAAGAAACTCCCCGGAATCGATTTGGGCGACGGACGCGCCGTCGTTGCCGCCGGCAGGCGGGAAATTTTTCTGGACGGCCTGCGGAGCAACGGAGAGCTGGCAATGAACGGCATTCTGCTTTTCGACTTTTCGGCGATGCGGATTATCCGGGCGGATGTCGCTCTGAACGTCCGGTCCGAGCCGTTTGAAAACGAGGTTTTGCCTTTTCTGAAGAATCTCCTGCCCCTGCGGCAGGAAGCCCCGGGCAGCTGGAGGCTTTTCCGCGAGGCGGTCTCGTAAAGGAGGATTTACGATGAAAAACACATCTTTGATGACGTCTCTGAGGCGGGTGCTTGCCTTCAGGTTCCGCAAAAATGCCGGGGAGAACGCGCCGGCAGAGGAGAAAGCGCGGAGCGTTTCCGGCCCGGCGCTCTCGGAAGGGCGGTTCTTCAGAATATGGAACGGCGTCCTGCCGCTTCTGCTGGGGCTCGTGTTCGGCTGGCTTTGTATGGTTTCTCTCGAAGTCTGGCTGAACGGGTATAACCGCCGGGCGCGTCCGGCGGCGATGGTTTCCGTTTTTTCGAGCGCGGGCGGAAATGTCGAAACGATGAATATGAACGCGTTTTTGACGGCCAATCCGTTCAAGATCTCCCCGATGCCCGTCTCCGAGGGGGCTTCCGAAGACGTGGCGAGCGGAGACGCGCCCGTCCCGATCATCGGCTCGCTGGCGACGGCCGTCCTGAGGGGCACCCTGCCGGGGTTTGCCGCGTGGATGGAAGACGAGGGAGTGCAGAGGCTCGTTCTCGTCGGCAGCAGCTTCGACGTTTACACGCTGGAAGAAGTGATCTACACGGAGGCGGTCTTCGTCAAAGACGACGAGCACGTCGTCAAGGAACTGCGCTACAGCAGGCAGGTTCCGGCTTCCCGCCCGTCTCCGTCCCCCCGGGCGAGCGAAACCGCCGCCGTCCCGGACGCGGGGCAGCTGGTCGTGGCGGCTAAGCCCGACTCGGACGAGGAGGGGATCATCTCTCAGACGTTGATCGCCAGCCTCATGGAAAACCCCTTCGACGAGCTGAAAAAAGTCCGCCTCCGCCCGGCCGCGGAGGAAAAAGGGCTTCAAATTCAGTGGATCAACCGAGACAGTATCCTGAGCCAGCTCGGCATTCAGAAAAATGACGTGGTCACCTCCATCAACGGCATCCCCTTGCAGAATATGATGGACATTACCAACTCCATGAGTTCTTTGATGAACAGCGAGCGTTTTGACGTCGTGGTGAAGCGCGGCGGTTCGTCCACGTCCCTGCGGTACGTCGTGCGCTGAGGGGGCGCGGACATGCGCGGGGGGCGCGGGGGGTTTACGCTGCTGGAAGTCCTGGTGGCCGTGGCGGTCGCGGGCCTCGTGATCACTGCGGGGTTCAGGCTGATCGCCCTGTCCCTTGACACCCTTTCGCAGGTCGTGGCGGAACAGACTCTGGTGAACGAGGCGCAGAAGGTGTACCTCGATTTTCTGGCGGGGAAAGATCTGCCCGATACCGGAGAAAAGAAAGACGCGGACGAGACACACGTTGTAAAATGGAAAGTGGACACCGACTCCGTCCCCGTCGCCGACGATTTGGAGCTGACCTTCCGAAGGCTCACCGTGGAGTATCGGGATCGGGAAATGATTCTGTATCTGCCGGAGTGACGAAAGCATTGGCTTTCATTAAAGTGCGTGTTGGCTTTTATCAGATGCACGCGTTCGGGAACGAAGCGGTTCGGGCGTCAGGGTTTTCCCGTGCCCGCTCTTTTGCGGCCTTTTACTTTGAATTCATGAGGGTGAGCGTTTTGAGAAAAAATCACAGGGTTGGAGTGTTTTTCGTCACGCTGGCGGTGCTTTGTCTGACATTGCCATGGGTCGGCGCGGCGTGGGCGGCGCCGGCCCGTGGAAATGGAAGTCCTCCGGCGGCGGAGGCGGAGAATCCCGAACAGGAGGAAAAAAACCTGATCGAGGCGGCGCAGGCGATGCGGCGCGCCGGCGTCGTGCAGTTCAATTTCACGGACATCGAGCTGGTGCGGTTCGTTCGCTTCATGTCGGAACTCCTGCAGGAAAACATCATCGTTCCGCCGAACATCGCCGGCAAGATCACCGTCATCTCCCCCAGGCCCTCCTCCCTCCGCGAGGCGCGTCAGATCATGCTGTCCATTCTGCAGACCAACGGCTTTTCCTTGCAGAATATGGGCGACTACAGCAAGCTGGTGCAGGGAGGCGTCAGCCTTTCCACCACGGTGGGGCGGGGTAAGGGCGGTCCTGGCTACGGGGAAGAAACCGTCACCTACATCGTCCCTCTGGACTACATCGTCGCGGACTACATGATTCAGGCGCTGCAGCAGACGTTCGGGCAGGCGCTGATCGCTCTTCCCGTGGGCAACGGACGGGATATTCTCCTGCAGGGGCGCTCCACGGACGTCAACAAGGGCGTGGAGTTCATCCGCAGGCTGGACGTTCCCGCAAGCGCCAAGGTGAGCAGGACCTTTACGCTGAAGTTCGGCGACCCGGCGCTGATCGCCAACCAGCTCAACGCCGTCGCTCAGACGGGCGGACAGCTTCGCGGCCTGACCGCCATTCCCGACGCGAACAGCCGCCAGGTCATCGTGGTGGCGGAGCCCCGAAGCATCACGGAAGCGGGCAAAATCATCGCCGCGTTGGACATCGACTCCAAGGCGGGGGATTTTCATATTTACAAACTCCAAAACATCGACGCCACGGCGGCGGCCGAGCAGATCGGCAAGGTGCTGGCCGCGTCGGCCATGCTCCAGCCGACGCAGGAGGGGAAATTCCCCGCCACGGTGGTGCCCGACCTGACGACGAACAGCCTGATTTTCGCCGCGACCCAGCGCCAGTACGACGCCCTCGAGAAAATCCTGGACGAAATCGACGTGCAGCCCAAGCAGGTTTTGATCCGCGGCTTTTTGGCGGAGGTCAACGTGAGCAATCTAGACAGGGCGGGTATCGACTGGTCCATCCTGGGCGGGCAGATTTGGGATAATTTCATGCTGGGCGGCATGGGGCAGCTGGGCGAGGGAAGCATCCCCGGGCAGTTCGTGGAGTGGTTCAACGAACTTTCCCGCAAAGAGGAAAGGATTCCGGCCACCGCGACCGAGGGGTCTTACACGGTCACCAACTATCAGCCTCTGGCTTTGGCTTACGCGACCGTCGAAATGCTGAAAAAATACGACGCCGTCAACGTGCTGTCCGTGCCCCGGCTGATGTGTACGGACAACAAGGAAAGCTCCTTCCAGGTGGGGCAGGTCATTCCCGTGCTGAAGGGCTCGACGTCCGACCTTTCCAATCCGGGCGCCACGCAGCAGAACTACGACTACAAGGACACGGGCCTGACCTTGACCGTCACGCCCCATATCCGCAGCGGAAACGTCGTCGCCCTCGACATCGAGCAGACGACGGAGGACGTGCTTACCGCGGCGGGATCCGTGACGCCCGTGACGTCGAAGCGTCAGGTCAAGACCTCGGTCGTCGTGGAGGACGGGGAGACGATCATTCTGGGCGGCATCGTGAAGGAGACAGAGAAATCCCTGAAACGGCGCGTCCCGGGAATTTCCTATATTCCCCTGATCGGCGGCCTGTTTCAGAAAGTCTCCACGGAAAAGGAAAAGATAGACTTCATCGTTTTTCTTACGCCTCAAATCATCCGCAACACCGAGCAGATGCGCGCGGCGACGAACCGTGCGGCCGTCGTGTCCGCCGATTTGGGACTGGATCACCTGGGCGCGAGCCCCGTCGAAACGGAGGTCGACAGGCGGTTCAGAGAGCTTTATCAGAAAAGCGTGAAGAAACGTTGACGAAGGGCCGGGAGGGAACGGATTCGGTGAATAACGCAATGCAGGAATCGCTTGTTCCGGCGCCGGAGAAGACGGGCCCTGCCGAAAACGGTCTTCTCAATGAGGGTTTTCGGGAAGAGGGCGTTCGGGAAGCCGATTCTTCCGGCGGCCGCTCCCTTGAATCGAACCGCCTCGAATCGGATCGCCCCGAGACAGGGCTTCCCGAGGCCCGGACCATTGCCGGGCTGATTCCCGAGTCGATGGGGCTGGACGTTTTGCGTTCGTCGAAAATTCTGCCCCTAAGAATCGAGGACGGCGTCCTGATCGTGGGGGCCGCGTCGTTCAGCGCCTACCCCAAGGCGCAGATGTTGGGCGTGGCGCTGGGGCTCCCCGTCGAGGTGGAGCTTCACTCGGACAAGGTCGTCTCGGACCTCCTGCACACGCTTTACGACATGCGCAGCGTCGCGGCCGACGAGGCCGTCAAGAACATGGAGGGAATAGAGGATATCGACGACCTCAGCCGCGAGGACGTGCTGAGCGATTCCGTGGACGTGCCCGTCATTCGTCTGGTGAACGGGCTTTTTGTGGACGCTTTGAAGCAGAGGGCGACGGATATTCACGTGGAACCTTACGAGGACGAAGTCCTGATCCGCTTCCGCATCGACGGGGTGCTTCAGGACAGGCTTCGCCTGCCGCGGACGCATCAGGCCCCCTTGACCAGCCGCATCAAGGTCATGGCGAAAATGGACATCGCCGAGCATATGACGCCCCAGGACGGGCGTATCGGGATCACGTTGGGCGACAGGGCCGTCGATATCCGGGTGGGCCTCGTGCCCACGCAGCACGGCGAGCGCATCGCCATGCGAATGCTGGACAAGGGGCACGGCCTCCTGACCCTGGAGGACCTCGGGATGGAAAAGGACGAGCGCGATATTATGGAAAGCCTGATTTACCGTCCGCACGGAATGATCCTTTTCACGGGGCCCACGGGGTCGGGGAAGACGACGAGCCTTTACGCCATCCTTCAGGCGCTCGCCAAGCCGCAGGTCAACATCATCACGGTCGAGGACCCCATAGAGTACGCCCTTCCCGGCGTGGGGCAGATTCAGGTGAACGAGAAGGCGGGCATGACCTTCGCGTCGGCCTTGCGCTCCATTCTGCGTCAGGACCCCGACATCGTCATGATCGGGGAGATGCGCGACTTCGAGACGGCTCATATCGGGGTTCAGTCCTCGCTGACGGGACATTTGGTTCTTTCGACCCTCCACACGAACGACTCCATCGGGGCGGTCGTGCGGCTTGTCGATATGGGCATCGAGCCCTACTTGGCCGCGAGCTGCATCATCGGAACGGTCGCCCAGCGTCTGGCGCGGCGCCTCTGCCCGCACTGCCGCCGGGAGGCGGCCGTTCCGCCGGTGATGGCGCGTCAGGGCGTCTCGACGGCTTATGAGGCCGCGGGATGTCCCCGCTGCGGCGGGACGGGCTACCACGGGCGCGTGGGGCTTTACGAGCAGTTTGTGATCGACGAGGAAATACAGGAGGCGATCGTCGCGGGGGCCTCGGCCTCCAAACTGCGGGAAATCGCGCGGAAACGCGGATTCAAGACGCTTTGGGAGATCGGGCTCGAGGCGGTGCGGCGCGGCAGAACCTCGCCGGAAGAGCTGGTTCGGGTGGCCGGCGAAGAATGAGAAGCATGAGAAGAGGGGGCTGAGAGCCGTGCCTCATTTCAACTATTCGGGCTACGACGCCAAAGGAAAGCTGACGAAGGGGAACGTGGAGGCTTCGTCCTCGGCGCAGGCCGTGGAGCGATTGACGGAGCGCGGCATCGTCGTGGTCGATATTGCCCAGACCGAGGCGAAGTCCGCCCGGCAGCGCGTGAAGCTGATGCCGCTGGACTCGCATATTCTCTTCTGCCGTTCCCTGGCGTCTTATCTGAGGTCGGGCCTGCCTCTGGCCGACGCGCTGAAGATTTTGGGCAAACAGAGCCGGGACAAGCGCGTCACCGCGGCGTTCAACAGCGTCCTTGCCGCGGTCGAAGGGGGAAAGAAGTTTCACGCGGCTCTTGCCGAGAGCGGGGCTTTTCGCGAAACTCTGTGGCGGGTCGTGGAATCGGGAGAGCAGAGCGGCACGTTGATCGCGGTTCTGGAACAGGCCGCGGAGCAGTTTCGGATGGAGGACACGCTGAGACGCAAGATTCGCGGCGCCATGACTTACCCCATCGTCATGGTGGTGGTGGGCGTCGGGGTCGTCGGTTTTCTTTTGAGCTACGTCGTTCCGAAAATCGCCGTGCTGTTCACGGATATGGGCAGAGTCCTGCCCCTGCCCACACGGATTCTGATAGCCATGGCGAACTTCGTCAACACCTTCGCTCTGCCCGCCTCGATTGTTCTGCTCGCCGCATGGCTTATTATGCGGTACCGCGGCAGGAAACTCCACCTGCCCTTCATGCGGGGCCTGCGCGAACGGCTGACGGTGTCTTTGGTGATGACGCACCTCGCCACGCTTTTGAAGTCGGGAATCCCCCTGGTTCAAGGGCTGCGAATGGCCTCTTCCATGGACGCGAATCCGAAGCGCTGGCTCGAAATCGCGGATCTGGTCAAGGCCGGACATCGTTTCGACAAGGCCCTCGAAAAGACGGGCTTCCCGGAGGAGGTCGTGTACGTCGTCCGCGTCGGAGAGATGGGGGGAGACCTGATCGACGCCCTCTCCAACGTGGGACGCAACAACTGGGAGATCGCCCAGAGCCAGATGGAGCGCATCGCGACCCTGATAGAGCCCGCGATGGTGCTGACGCTGGGGCTGTCCGTGGGATTCATCGTCCTGGCAATACTGATGCCCATTTTCGACCTTTCCGGCATGATCAAATAAAAACAAAAAATAAAAACCCCCTCCGGGGGCTCGAGGGCCTTGGGCCCTTGAGAATCCCATTGAGGTGCGGTTTTATTGACGGACGTCAGGAGGATGAAGTTTATGGTTGCAGCTATGATTGTAGCGTCGATGGAATCGGAAAAGGGAACGGAAGAGGAAGCCCGCAAAGATTCGGGGCTCAAGAGGCGCCCGGGTTTCACGCTGATCGAAATCATGGTGGTGGTGGTCATCATGGGGCTTCTGGTGACCATCGTCGGGCAAAACGTCCTCGCGAGAATGGAGGAGGCCCGGCGGACAACGGCCCGGACGCAGATCAGCTCGTTCGAGAACTCCCTGGAGATGTACCGCCTGCACAACGGCGTTTACCCGACGACGCAGCAGGGACTCGAGGCTCTGGTGAGAAAGCCCACGACCGCGCCCATTCCCAAGAAATATCCGGCGGAGTCCTACATGAAGAACATCCCGGACGACCCTTGGGGGAATCCCTATATTTATCGCTGCCCCGGGGAGAAGGGCGCATACGACATCATCTCGACGGCGCGCACCGGCGAAGAGGGCGGGGAAGGATTGGATGCGGATATTACCAACCACGACGCGGGACAGGGATAAAGACAGGCATAAAAACCCAGCCCGGCGCCGGGGGAGGAGGCATGGCGGCTTCACCCTGATCGAGACGGTGATCGTGGTGGCCGTCATCGCCCTTTCGACCGTGCTGGTGCTTCCCAGGCGATTTTTTCCCGTCGAGACGGCTTTCCGCGCTCTGCAGCGCGCCGTGCTGGAAATTTCCGATCTCGCGCTCGACGGATACAGCATCCGGCTTCGGCTGGAGACCGTGCGGGAAAACAGGGGCCGGGTCGTCACGGAGGCCCTCGTCCGGGTGAACGACGCTTTCGACCCGGCGAAGTACATGATCGACTGGAAGCCGATCCAGCTGCGTTACCCCCTGGAGGGAGAAAACTGGCGGCTGGAGCCCGAAATCGTTTACTTCTACTCCGACGGAACCTGCACGCCGGCGCGTATTCTGCGCGCGGACGGAGGCGTCCGCATCGAGAACGGCGACTCGGCGCTTCTGACCGTGACGGGTTTTCTATTCGACGAGGCAAAAAGGCGGGACTGATTCGTAAGGGAAAAAGATATTTAAGAAAAAAATATCGTAACCGTTCAAGCTCAGGGGGGCGGAGCTCGTTCGCCCAAAAGCATGGTATACGGGGCTTGAACGGTTATTAATAAATGGCGCGGGGAGGGATCGCTCATGACTGCAGCGGCCGCCGCTGACGTTCGGCCCGGCAGGACGGAAACGCCGGAAGAGGCGCATAAAAAGAAGAACTTCAGTCACGACAGCTTCTGGAAGGACCTTATCGAGCGATTTTTCTACAATCTGCTCAAAAGAGCCCTGCCGGAGCTTTACGAGGACGCGGACAGGGAAGTTGCTCCGCGGTTTCTCGACAAGGAGTTCAGGGACGTTCTGAACACCGCGAACCCGGAGATTTATCACAGCCCGCATTTCGCGGACTTTGTTCTGGAAGTTCCGCTGAAAAACGGAGACGAGGAATGGGTCATACTCCACATCGAGGCTCAAGGACGTCAGGGCGGCGACCTGGCGGCGAGAATGTACACCTACAAGTCCCTGATTTTCGCTCATTACCAAAAGGAACCCGCGGCGCTTGCGATCATCACGGACAGGCGTCCGGCA
>JAISMH010000012.1 GCA_031276855.1 Synergistaceae bacterium | reverse complement strand
AGAGTCGTTCCGTCCTCCGTGGTGACCGACACGCCGGCTATGCCGGCGGGCGTCTCGGACGGCACCGGCAGCGGCAGCTCGGGGTAAGTGGTGACCGGCTCTTCCGGCAAGGGGCTCGGTCCAGGCGGCAAAGGCGGCTTATCCCCTCCGCTCTCGTCCGGGTCCCCAACTTCAAAGATGTCGCCTTGCGGCGTTCCCCCTTTTAAGCTGAGAGTCCCCCTCAGCGCGTTGGCGATAAGATCAGGCGCGTCGTCATTATGTCCACTGGGGTAGCGTCCGTATATATGAACCCAGAAGGTCAGCGCCTGGTCGCCATCGAACTTCGTCTTAGCCGTGTCGTTTACGTAAAGAGTCAATTCTCCCCTGCCAGGAACTGTAATGTAGGTTATCTTCGAATCCGAATCCGAATCCGAATCCGAATCCGAAGCCAACGCAATACTCTTCTTCCCTTTCCGTGCGTTTAATCCGGCCGCTCGATCAGGATCAGGGTCCGGTTCGATTGCAATCTTGTTGTTTGGATTGGCGACTTGAATTCCCTCGGCTCCGGACAGCTCAATAAAGTAGTCTATAGAGGTTGCATTGTTTTTATCACTTATCTCCGCAAGCAGCAAATTCTGCGTCTTTACGACATAGGTATACCGATGTGGATACTCTGTGTCCCCCGACGACCCTATATCGCCGCTGCGGACGATATCCAGGTTTACGATGTGCATGGGGGGGTCGGTGAAATCGACGGTAACAGAATTTGTATCCGGCGCGAGATCCGCGTCCGCAGACAAAGTCTCATCCGTTATCTTGTCAACCCCGTTGGAATCGTATACCGCCACCTTTGCGCCCTCTATAGCGGGAAACCACACTGTCCCCTTGCCCTGCATGTCCGTCAGCGCGCTCATAAATTCCGTGCCGGCAATGATGCCGTTCTCCTCCGGCAATATCACGGATAACATGTATGGCCCTTCAAGCGAGACCGTTACGTCGGCGCTGCGGATTTCATAGTCCCCGAACGCGAACGCGTTCGTTCCGGTTTCCGCCTTCACTTTTTTGATAAAGCCGTAGAGTCGAAAGTCGAGATTTCGCGTGTCCCCCGGCTCGGAGAAGTAAATTCCCCTTCCGGGCGCCGCGCCGGCGCCGCCCTTCGCGCAAAGGATTTTCGCGTCTTTGACCATGGAAAAATTCAGTTTCTCCATCGTCCCACCCATTCCAGTATTTTCCTGCATTCCCGTTACTCTGATGCCGTCCCCGCCGCGCGAAGTCCCGTCTCCGCCTATGGCGGATTCGATTGCCGCGCGGCCTTCCATCTCGAATTTCTCGGCGTCGATACCCGCCCCGCCTTCTCCTTCTCCTACCCCTTCAGAGTCCAAATCTCCGCCCCTGGCGTATAACTTCGCGTCATCTTCCATCTTTAACTCAGCGACTTTGACGCCGCTCGCGCCCTCCAAGCCCGTCGCGCGGACAACGGCTCCCTCTGATAAAGTCAAAGCCTTATATGACCTGCTAACAGAATAATGACCAGGAACGGCAATCCCCCCGTTTCCGCTCCCCGAACCCGTGAACTCGAAACTCCCGTGGCCCCGGAGAGTCACGCTGCAATAGGAATCGGCGCTGAGCCCATTGCGGCCAATCACTTTGAACGCGTCATTTTGCTCTGTGTATAAAGTGATAGGCATCTCGTAAGGCTCAAATTGGTTCCCCCCCGCCGCGATAATATCGTGGCTTGCCAGAAATCCCGCGATGTCTCCGGAAAGCGTCACGGCGCCCTCAATTATAATCCGGCTGCCGGCATTGATGTCCCCTTGCAGCAGAAAAGCAACGCCGCCCGCGTCCGACGACACCGTCAAATCTTCCAGCGTCAGATTGGTATCGCTATTGGTACGATCTTCCAAGTTTACTACGATACCTTTTCTCGTGTCGAGCATCTCCGTGCCCTTTATGGTCACATTACTACGTTCTCCCAATTTTACGTACAGTATACCGTTTTCGTAGAAGTAATGCCCCCCCTCAAGATTCACATTTGCTGCCGGCTCTCTCGGCGTCGGGTCCTTGTAAGTCCCGCTGACGTCGAAACTGCCCCAGGCCCGCGGCGCCGCGGCCAGCGACAGCAACAACACCAGCAGTCCCATCTTCCGCACGCTCTTCCTTGAAAACATCATAAACTTTGACATTGTCCAACTCCTTTCGTGTCCGAAAAAAACGCCCCCTGCGCAGAAGGGTATACCCACTTGCACAGCGTCGGACGTTCGAAAGGAGCCTTGCAATGACTGGATTCTGCGAAAGGGTGATGCGTAAAAAAAGGATATGAAACAGGGTATACCCTCTTGCACACACCTTTTAATTTGAATTCTGTATTTTTGGATTTTACACCTTCAAGCGGGTTTGCGCAAGCCTCGCGTCAAAAGGGGGCGCCGGCTTCGCCGGCGGGAGTTTACCGGGGGGCAAAGCCCCCCGGTAACGGGTCCAGGGCCCACGGCCCTGGAGGCCGGGCCCGTCATTCCCGCCCGGCAGCCGCCATCAGCAGTTTTATCCTGTTGAGCTGGTTCACGCTGCTGACGCTGGCGTCGTAGTCCAGCGCCAGGACGTTCACGTCCCGGTGAAGGCGTTTGAGTTCCTTGAGAATCCCCCGGCCGGTGACGTGGTTCGGCAGGCACGCGAAGGGCTGCACGCAGAGAATGTTTTTGAGCCCGCTCTCGATGAGCTGCAGAATCTCGGCCGCGAGAAGCCAGCCCTCCCCCGCGTGGTTGGCCGGGGACACCAGCTTCGCGGCCCGGCGCGCCATGTCCCGTATGTTGTGGATTTCCCCGAATCTCGTCCCCCGAAGCGCCTCCCGCATGGGGTTCCTCATGCCCTCGATCAGCTTCACGCCGAACCGGGCGAAAAGGCTGGAGAGGAGGCCCTCCGACGGCTTCCCGTCGTGGCCGATAGGGTCGAAAAGGCAGTAGAGCAGAAATCCGGCCAGATCCGGCACCACGGCCTCCCCACCCTCGGCCTCGATCAGGTCGATGAGCCCCTCGTTGGCGCCGGAGTGGAATTTGACCAGTATTTCCCCCACGACGCCCACCCTGGGCCGGGGGGCCGGGTTGACGGGCAGGGCGGCGAAATCCCGCGCCATCTGTCTCAGGTTTTCCTTGAAGACGCGCCATCCGCCGCGCCTCACGTTTTCGTCGCAGCGCGCGACCCAGCGGCCGTAAAGTTTTTCCGCGCTCCCGGGCTCCGCCTCGCGGGGGCGCGTTCCGTAAAGCAGCCTCATCAGCATGTCCCCGTAAAGCAGACCCGTCAGGCTTCTCCAGACGCTCCGAAGAGAGGGGGAAAACTTCTCCGCGCCCTCGTTGGCCTGCGCGTTGACGGCCAATATCCGGGCGCGCCCGAAACCGGCGGCGTCCAGCGCGCGCCTCAGGAGCGGCACGTAATTGCTTGCCCTGCAGACGCCCCCCGTCTGCGCGTAGAGGCAGTCCGTCTTTTCGGGGTCGTACCGCCCGCTGCCCAGAGCCTTCAGGAACTGGCCGACGATCATCATCGACGGGTAACAGATGTCGTTGTTGACGTACTTCAGGCCCAGCTCGACCTCCGCGCGGCCCCCTTCCGGGAGGATCCGGAAGTCCAGGCCCTCCTCGAGCATCGCGGTCTGCAGGAAATGAAAGTGGTGCGGCGAGAGAGGAGGGCAGAGAATCGTCCGAAGCTCGCCGCCTCCGGGAACCCTGGCGCGCCCGGCAAGGGCGGTGCGCCCGGCAAGGGCGGGTTTCGCGCCGGCCTCGCCGCCGCCCCGAAATTCGCCGACCGGGGCGCCCGGGGTTTTGCGGGCCGCGGCGAGCAGGGAGCGTATCCTTATTCTCGCGGCGCCGGTGTTTTTGCCCTCGTCGATGCGGATCAGGGTGTGGGGTTTTCCGTGACGCTCCAGCAGCGCCGCCGTCTGGTCGGCGCTGATGGCGTCGAGCCCGCAGCCGAACGAATTCAGCTGCACCAGATAGACGTTCGCGAAGTCGGGATGGCGCGCGGCCACGGTCGCGGCCCTGTAGATGCGGGAATGGTACGCCCACTGGTCCACCACGTAGAGGGGGTCCACCCCCCCGATCTCTTCGGCCCTGTGGCAGACCGAGTCCTCGGTGAACACGGCCGCGCCGCAGTTCACGATCAGATCCGGGATGCCGTGGTGCACCTCGGGGTCCAGATGGTAGGGGTGCCCCGCGAGAATCACCCCCGTCCCTCCGTCCCGCCTGAGACGGGCGAGGGCCTCGTCGCCGAACTTCCGAACGTCGGCCTTGAAGGCGTTCTGCGCGTCCCGGGCCTGGCCGAGGGCACGTTTCACCTCGCGGTACGACGCCCCGAACCGGGCGAACTCCCCGTGCAGGAACTCCGCCATCCGGCTCCCCGGCCGGTCGCAGTCGAAGGGAAGCGTCGGGCGCATGAAGTCCGTGTCCGGCGGGCAGTCCACGTTGAGCGCCGCCACGTCGGGGTACCCGATCACGACCGGGCAGTTGAAATGCTGGTGCGAATCCCTGAACTCCGGCCGCTCCTTCAGAAGCACCGGGTAGAAAATCCGTTTTATGCCCCGGCTCAGGAGGTCCGTCACGTGTCTGTGTACGAGCTTCGCCGGGTAGCAGAGGGCCTGGGACGGAACGGTGTCCATGCCCGCGTTTTCGTCCGGCCGAGGGGACGAAAGCTCCACGCGGAAGCCCAGCGCGGTGAGAAACGTGAACCAGAAGGGGTAGTCCTCGTACACGTTGAGAGCCCGGGGAATCCCGATGGTGCCCCTCGGGGCCTCGGAGGCGGGAAGCGGCTCGTAGGGCCCGAACAGCCTTTCGTATTTTCTTTCGAAAACGTTCGGGAGAGGATTTTTTCTATTTCCATTTTCGTTTCCGTTTCCGCTCTGCTCCCTTTCCGCTTCGGCGGACCATTTTTCGCAGCGGCTGCCCGAGACGCAGCGCCTGCCGTCCCCGAAGTCCGTCCGTATCAGAAGGCACCGGTTGCCGCAGCCGGAGCAGCGCGATGTGGAGGTGCGCCCGGAAAGCGCCCGAACCGCCTTTCCGTCCAGAAGGCGGCCCGGCGCCGTATTGTTCTCGCGCTCCGCTTCTTTGGCGATGAGCGCCATCCCGAACGCCCCCATGAGCTCGGCGATTTCGGGGCGGACGACCTCTCTGCCGCTCACGAGCTCGAAAGCGCGGAGCAGGGCGTCGTTCTTGAAGGCGCCCCCCTGCACGACGATTTTGTCGCCCGTCTCGTCCGCGCTTTTCAGCTTGAGGACTTTATAGAGCGCGTTGCGGACTACCGAGTAAACGAGCCCCGCCGCGATGTCGCGGATGCTCGCCCCCTCTTTCTGGGCCTGCCTGACCCGTGAATTCATGAAAACGGTGCAGCGCGACCCCAAATCCACGGGCATGAGGGATTTTTCCGCCTCCCGCGCGAAGTCCTGAATCGACATTCCCTGCGATTCCGCGAAAGTCTGGAGGAACGAGCCGCACCCGGAGGAACAGGCTTCGTTCAGAAAAACGCGGGTGATGACGCCGCCGCGCACCCTGAAGCACTTCATGTCCTGCCCGCCGATGTCGATGACGAAATCGACGCCCGGGAGGACGAACTCCGCCGCCTTCGCGTGGGCCACGGTCTCCACCTCGCCGACGTCCACGCCGAACGCCGTCCGAATGAGCCTTTCGCCGTAGCCGGTGACGCCGCTTCTCTTGATCCGCGCCCCGTCCGGCAGGGCGGCGTACAGCTCCGTCAGAATTTCCCTCACCGCTCCCAGGGGGTCCTTTCCCCCGGTCCGGCGGTAGCGGGAAAACAGCAGCTCCCCGTCTTCGCCGATCAGAACGGCCTTCGTCGTCGTCGAGCCGCCGTCCAAGCCGAGATACGCGCCGCCGCGGTACGAGGACAGCTCCGCCCGCTTCACGCCGCAGGAGGAATGCCGCCTGTCGAACTCCCTTTTGGACTCCTCGTCGATGAAGAGCGCGCCGAGCACGCCGGAGGGGGCCCGCACCGGCGCGGACAGGAAGCGCGAGGCGCTTTCTCTCAGGCTGTCGAAGCGCACCGACTCGCCCTTCTTCCCGAGGATGGCCGCCCCGATGGCGACGAACAGGTGGGAGTTTTCGGGAAAAACGCACTGCTCCTCCCGGAGGTTCAGGGTCTCCGCGAAACGGGCGCGGAGCTCGGACAGGAAATAGAGCGGCCCGCCCAGGAACGCGACCCGCCCCGCGATCTTCCTTCCGCAGGCCAGCCCGCTTATCGTCTGCCCCACGATGGCCTGAAAGATCGACGCGGCGATGTCCGGCCGGGCCGCCCCCTCGTTCAAAAGCGCCTGCACGTCCGTCTTCGCGAAAACCCCGCAGCGCGAGGCCAGGGGATATATCGTTTTGTGATCTTTCGCCAGCTCGTTCAGGCCGGCGGCGTCCGTTCCCAGAAGTACCGCCATCTGGTCGATGAAGGCCCCGGTCCCTCCGGCGCAGGTCTCGTTCATCCTCTGGTCGGCGCCGAAGGCGTCGAAGAACGTCAGCTTCGCGTCCTCGCCCCCCAGCTCCACCGCCGCGTCCACCTCTCTCAGGTAGCGCCCGATGCTCGTGGAGCAGGCCACCAGCTCCTGCGCGAACGGGAGTTTCATGACATCCGCCAGCGCGAGGGCCCCGGAGCCCGTGACGGTGATCGTGGCGTCGGAGCCGCGGAATTTCTCCTGAATCTCCGACATCAGCGTCCCGGCGATCGAGCGGATATCGGCGAAGTGCCTGCAGTACCGGCTGTGAATGATCTTGTCGTCGTTGTTCAGAACCACCGATTTGGCCGTCGTCGATCCGATGTCGAGCCCGATGTGCAGTACGGAAGACATTTCCGCCCGCCCTCTCAGCGTATCAGGAATCCCGGCAGCCATGTGGAAAGCGCGGGGACGTAGGACACCAGCAGCAGGACGAAGAGGCAGACGAGCAGATAGGGCATGTTGGCGGACACGATCTTGCTGATGGACACCTTGCCGATGCTGGCGGCCACGAAAAGGCAGACCCCCACGGGCGGCGTGATGAGCCCGATCACCAGGTTCAGCACGCAGATCATCGCCGACTGGACGGGGTCCACCCCCACCTGGCTCAGCACGGCCAGAAGCGTGGGAAAGAGCGTCATCAGGGCCGCGATCGTCTCCATGAACATGCCGACAAAGAGAAGAAAGATGTTGATGATCAGAATGATGAGGTATTTGTTCTGCGTGAAGGCGAGCATCGTCTCGGCGATGAGCTGCGGAATCCGCTCGCTGGACATGATCCAGCCGAAAACGTTGGCGAAGGCCACGAGGGTGATGATGGACGCCGACATGACGGCGGACTCCTTCAGGACTTTGGGGATGTCCCGGACGTGAAGGTCCTTGTAAACGACGAGCCCCACGAAGAGGGCGTAGAGGCAGGCGACCATGGAAGCCTCCGTGGGACTGAACCAGCCGCTCAGGATGCCGACGAAGATGAGGACGACCATCAGAAGCGCCCAGATGCCGCCGTAAAACTCCCGCCAGAAGACCTTCCACGTGGGTTTCGGGCCTTTGGGGTATCCGCGCCGGACCGCGATCCGATACGTCACGATCAGCATGATCCCGCCGATCAGGAGCCCCGGAATCGCGCCGGCCAGAAAGAGCTTCCCCACGGAGAGCCCCGTCAGGGTGCCCGCGATGATCATCGGCATGGAAGGGGGAATGATGGGCCCGAGGCAGGCGGTGGAGGCCGTTATGGCGCAGGAAAAATCGCGGTCGTATCCCTGCTTGTGCATGGCGTTGATCATGATGACCCCGAGGCTCGACACGTCCGCCACGGCCGTCCCGGACACCCCGGCGAAGACCATGGAGTCCACCACGTTCGCCAGAGCCAGCCCCCCGCGGACGTGGCCGACCAGCACGTTGGCGAAGCGGACGATCCGCTCGGAGATGCCCCCCTGGTTCATCAGGTTCCCCGCCAGAATGAAGCCCGGCACGCACAGGAGCGTGAAGGAGTTGATCCCCGCGAACATGCGCTGGGGAATCACGGTCAGCGGAATGCCCGCCCCCACCAGGTAGAGGAGAGACGAAAAGCCCAGCGAAAAGGCCACGGGCATCCCCATAAACAGGAAAAAGATGAAGCTGAGAAAAAGCACTGTTATCATGGCTTACCTCTCTTGTCACGACGGCTCTGAGGTCTCGGGGCCGAGGCCGCGCAAGGGCGGACATCCGGCGGCGGACGCTCACGATCGGACGCCGCGGGCGAGGCCCGGGGCGCGGCGAAAAGGTATAGGGTCAATGAATATGGAAAAAGGGAGAAAGAAGAGGAAAAGGGTTTGTCCTGTCTATTTTCGTACGGCGATTGGGGTGGTGCGCAGCAGGATGACGGGGGATTCGGCTTCAGACTTCAAAAAAACGCCCGCGGGGACCTTCGCGGCGGCGGCGTGTTCCGGTTTCACGGCGGCGGACTCCAGGCTTTTTTCCCGCAGGAATCGCTCCGTGACGAAAACTTTCGAGAGGCAAAGGGTGCGCTCTTCCGAGGCGGGGGCTCCCCGGCGGTCGAAACTCACCTTCCCGGAGTTCTCAGACTCCCAGTCCTCGGACTCCCGGGAGGCTTCGTCCGCCAGGGGCGGTTTTCGCTGCTCGTGAACGCGGGCCGCGCCGATGTACTGCCGCCCCCTGTCGTGCCCCGAGGGGCCGCGCAGAAGACGGATGCCGCCGCCGGCCTCCGCGCCGAAGGCCCGGACGGAAAAGGCGAGGGCTCCGCGGGCGGACGCCGCCAGGGTCAGCGCGATCAGCACGGCAAGGACGAAAAAGAGACTCCGGTTCCGCTCCAAAAAGCACACCCCTCTCCGCCCGAGGCGGAAAATAAAAACAGAAAAAAAACAGAAAACTTTCGGATCGCTGTTCCGCGCTCAGATTTTTCTGTACTCTTCCCGCTGGAGAAGCGGGGACTGCAGCCCCCGGACGTCGCTGACCGGCATCGAGAAGGCCATGGCGTCGGCGGAGGTTCCCGTGCCCGTCTTCTCCGCGATGGCGCGCATGATGTCGTTTTTCTGATGCGCCCCGGCCAGGATCATGACGATCTCCTTTTCGGGCTGAATCGTCACCCCGAAAAACTTTTCCGCCCCGGAAGGGGCGAACACCCTGGCGTTGACGATGGTTCCGCCCGCCGCCTGCGCCGTGCGCGCCGCGTCCATCACTTCCTGGCTGTAACCCCGGTTGCTCACCGCGATGATCAATGTGTGCCGAAAATCCTGCGCCACGCCGCTTCCTCCGTCCTGCCGGGCACCGTCCCGGGCCGATTCGTTTTCTTCTTTTTCGTCCGTCTCCCGGACAATCCGCTCCCCGCCGAGGGCGCTCAGCGGAAGAATAAAGGCGATGCCGTGCCCCGGCCGCTTCAAATCCAGGGTCTCGTCGATCCGCCCGAGGACGTCCGCGGCCTCGCCGGGGGGCATGGCGCTGAACAGAATCGTCTTTTCGGTCTGCCCCAGCCCCAGATAGTTCAAAACCCTGGAGCTGGCGGTTCCCCTGCCCAGGGTCAGCAGGTTGAACGACGCGCCCCGATCCCTGAAAAAGTCCGTAATTTTTTTGCTTTTTTCCCTGTCGCAGATGGCAATCAACAGACTGAGCAAAACCTCCGTACCGCCTTCGTGCCGCATTCCGTTTTTCCCTTCTCCGTATTATAAGCTCAGGGGGGCAGAGCTCGTTCAGTCGCTGCGCTCCTTCACTGGCCCCCCCGAGACCCCCTTGTGATAAACGCCTGTCTTAACTGAACATGATATACGGAGTTTGAACGGTTACTCCGTATTTTCTCTGAAAAGGTCAGGCTCCTGCCTTTTCTATAATATTACAGCAATATTACAGCAAAACGCGAAACCCGGCGGATGTCAGGGCGCCGATTCCTCCGATTTCTCCGGCCCCTCCGTACCCGCGGAATCCGCCTCCCCGTCCGCCGCGTTTTGCGACAGAAGGGCCGCGCGGCGGGTCTTTTCCAGCTTCAGCCGATAGAGCACGCCTATCAGCTGCAGCGTGATGGGCGGCATCATCGAAATGGTACCGACCACGCCGAACGCGGAGGTCATGATGTTGCCCCCCGTCGCCTCGCAGACCCCGGTCGTGAAGGGCAGGACGAAGGCCGCGCTCATGGCCCCGGCCGCGACGCCGCCCGAGTCGAAGCCGATGCCCACGAAAAAATCGGGCGAGAAAAACGTCAGAGTCAGCGCGAGGGCGTAGCCCGGCAGCAGAACCCACCAGATCGAGAGGCCGGTCAATATGCGCACCATCGCCAGCGACATCGCGAGCCCGACCCCGAGGGCCATGCCGAACAGCAGCGTGCGCCCGGAAACGGCGCCGTTCGTGATCTCCTCGACCTGCTTCATCAGGACGTGGACGGCGGGCTCCGCGACGAGGACGCACGCGCCGATCACGAGGCAGAGGGGAATCAGGATCCAGTTGTTCTCCATCGCGCCCATCGTCTCGCCGAGGTACTTCCCCGCCGGCAGAAACCCGCTGTTGACGCCCGTCAGAAAAATAGTCAGGCCCACGAGCAGATAAAGGAGGCCGAAGCCTATTTTGACCAGTTCCGTTCTGGAAAGTTTCAGGTGCGTGAGCTGAAAAACGGCGAAAACCCCGGCGATGGGGACGATCACCATTGCCACGTCCCGGAAGGAGTGAATCAACCCCCCGGCAAAAAGCCGCGCCAGCGCGCCGAAGCTCTCGGCCGCGGCCGACGCCTCGACCTCGTACCGCGTGCTCTCGGGGTCGAAAAACAGGCCGGCGAGCAGAACGGCAAGGATGGGCCCGATGGAGCAGACGGCGCATATTCCGAAATTGTCGTCCTCCGACCCCCTGCCGCCGCTGACCGACGCCAGCCCGGCGCCCATGGCCAAAAGGAAGGGAACGGTGACGGGGCCCGTCGTCACGGCCGAGGCGTCGAAGGCGACGGCGAGGTAATCCGCCGAAAAAAGGGCCAGCAGGAGGACGATAACGTACAAAACCATCAGCATCCGGGACAGGGAGAGGCGAAAGAGGACGCGCAGCACCGCCGCCACCAGAAACACACCCACTCCGGCGGCCACGCTGCCGAGCAGGATGAGGTCGGGCACCGACGGCACCTGTTTCGTCATCACCTGCAAATCCGGCTCGGCCACCGTCACGATGAAACCGAACAGGAAACACCCCGAAATCAGCAGGGGCAAATTTCTCGACTGCAGGAGCGCCGCGCCGATGTGCTGCCCGATCGGCATCATCGCGAGGTCGGTTCCGAGAGAAAAAAGCGTCAGGCCCACAACGAGAAACGCCATTCCGCAAACCATCAGCGCCAGAGTGCCCCCCGGCATCGGAACGAGCGTCAGGTGAATGAGCAGGATGGCGGCGCCGACCGGCAGGGCGGCCTGCAGCGATTCCCTCAGTTTTCCCCGGAGAATTTTTCCCATATCTCGACTTCCTTTCGCAAAACGCAAACGTTCAAGCTCAGAGGGGCGGAGCTCGTTGGTGCCGGACGGCAAAGGGCGGCGGACAGCCGGTTTCCGGTTCACGCCGGCGCCCGCTCCCGGGCGCGTGAAAATTCACGGACGAATATCGACCCGAGTAAAACGTTCAAGCTCAGGGGGCGGAGCTCGTTCGCCCAAAAGCGGGCTCACTGGCCCCCCCGAACCCCCCTGACAACCTCAGTCAATGAATGTTTTACGGAAGGGCAATTTCTATTTCCGCACCGCGATCCGATCCGAGAGGCGGCGCGCAGGGGGAAAAACGGAGTTGAAGTCCGAAAAAGCGCCCAGCGGCGCGTTCGCGGAGACGGAAAGCCCCGGGTCCATGACAACGGACACCGCGCTTTTTTCGCGCAGAAAGCGCCGGGAAAGCGGCGCTTCGGAAAGGCAGAGAAGCCCTTCGCCGGAAATCGGAATCCCCGCCGGACTGAAGACGGGTCGTGCGGCTCTCCCGGAGGCATTGCCGGGGGCCGATTCCGCCGCGGCCGAGTTGCTGCCGATGAAGAATATCCGCGGCTGCGCGCCCCCCGCAGCGGGCTCATCCGGCGCGCGCCCGGCGAAAGCGAGCGTTCCGACCGCGAACACCGCCAGAGCCAAAACAATCAGCACACCGGAAAAAACCCTCCGCTTTCGGCGCAAAGAACGGACTCCTTTTCATACGTATTTTTCTCGTATTGATTATACCTTATGGCAAGTGTACCTCAAAGCCCCGGGCCGCGGTTCGGCCGCGCAGAGCGGAAGGGATAAGTAAATATGAATCGTAAACGTTCGAGCTCAGGGGGGCGGAGCTCGTTCGCCCAAAAGCGGGCTCACTTAAGCAGACGACCAACGAGCGAAGCGAATTGTGTCGGGCGCTTACCCGCGCGGCAGTTTGCGCGGAGCATGCCCCCCCCCCGAGACCCCCCTGTGATAAACGCCTGTCTTAACTGAACATGGCAGACGAGGTTTGAACGGTTACTATGAATCAATCACTCAATTCATTCATCCGTTTTCGGAAGGTCTCCCCCCGCGAGCAACGCCGTGATGAGCGACGCCGTGCGGAAATTGCGGCGCAGTATCGACACTCCCGCGGCGGAGGCGCCCAGCACGGGGACGCTGAGGCACCCTTCGTGCCGCAGACTGCGCAGTCCCCTCCCCAGAAGAGGAAGCGCGCGGACGACGGTGACGGTGCAGCGCAACGGGACGGGCAGAAGCGTCCACCCGATGACGCCGCCCAGAAGGGCCCTCAGGAAATCGCCCAAGCCGGGCCGTCCGCCGGGGAGCGCCACGCCGTCGATGTCTCCGTAAAATGTGCTGTCCAAAAGTTTGACCGCCGTCAGAATCAACGCGCGGTCTCCGTCGTAGTCGATCAGCAGTCCGCCGGTTCTGTGAGAGGCGGCAACCCGCACGACCCCCGGCTGCGTTTCGAGCAGCGCGCCGATGACACGGCCTTCCGCCTCCGTAAACGCGCCTTTCGGACAGCGAAGCCGCAAGCGGCCGGGCAGTTCGTGGGCTATCGAAAATTCCATATTGATCTCGGAAGTTTTACCCGGGAGCGCTCAGTTCGCGTTCGTCTTCTGCTCGGCGACGTACTTCGCCTCGGCCACCACGTCCTCGACCGCCTCCTTTGCCCGCTCGGCAACCGCTGCGACGCAATTTCGCAACTCCAACCCCTTGCTGACGACGGCGACGGCGGCTTTCTTTCCCAATTTGCTCCGAACGAAGCAAACGGTCCCCGCGCCGACAATGACGCCGGCCGCAAACAACAGCGCTCTCTCATATTTCATGGTACAGCCTCCCCCTTCACAAAACGGCGCCGTTCGGCGCATTCCATACATTTATGTTTGCAAAAGCAAACATAAAATTTTTCCCCAACCTTCTTATGAAATTCTCACAGAACCGGCTTCCGTGTATTGTAGAGGAAAAAGAGCTTTTTGTAAAGGAAAAATTAAATTGAATTTTCAATGATTTTGTATGTATGATGTTGTATTTTGCCTCTATTTATTGCCGGAGAAACGGAAGATTTCAAAAAAAGGGTCTTTTTTTACATCTAAATGATTTTTCGCATAGATAATAACGCCATTGATCTTTTCGCTGTGCATCAATGATTTTTCTCTATTTTCCAAATACGTTTTTTCCGAACGGATAAACGGAGACAGATTGATTTTACGCTGATATATTTCTTCAATATCGGACGCAAAACCTAAAATTCTGCCTCTGGTTTTAGCATCAAGATTTTTCAACAAAATAAAAAGGTCGATGTTGGGACTGCGGTCGAGAGAGGCGAACAATGTCACTTGAAGAAGATTGTCTCCCTCCAGCTCTTTCAGTCTATCCATAAAAGCATTCAAAGCATTCCTTTTAAGTATAGGCAGTTCTTCGAAGATTGAGGAAAACATTGACAACCCTCCAATCGGAAACCGCAGCTTATGGATCATTTCAACTTAATAATTCTGTCCGTATTTTTCTTTCGTATATTAGCGGAAGACAGAGGAAATTTCAAGACAACTGACGGCAAGTGTGTTGTTCGTCAGTGAAAATATCCGGGCGGGACTGGGGCGGGCGGTCTGACCGAAAACGGGAGGCTCCCCCTTTCGGAAGAGCCTCCCGTTCATGGCCGTCTTCTTATTTTTCCCCTGTTATTTCCCCTATTTCAGCGCGTCTTTTTCGCCGCGCTTTTCCGCGCGGCGAGGCACGCCGCCAGAACCGCCAGTATTGTCACTCCCGCGCCGAAGCCCGCGTCGCAGCCGCCGCCTTTTTCCACCACCACAGGCTCCGGCG
>JAISMH010000011.1 GCA_031276855.1 Synergistaceae bacterium | reverse complement strand
CGCCGGAGCCTGTGGTGGTGGAAAAAGGCGGCGGCTGCGACGCGGGCTTCGGCGCGGGAGTGACAATACTGGCGGTTCTGGCGGCGTGCCTGGCCGCGCGGAAAAGCGCGGCGAAAAAGACGCGCTGAAGCAGGGGAAAAATAAGAAGACGGCCATGAACGGGAGGCTCTTCCGAAAGGGGGAGCCTCCCGTTTTCGGTCGGATCGCCCGCCCCCGTCCCGCCCGGATATTTTCTCGGGACGGTTTGCCTTGTGCGGAATATGAAAACGCGGTGAAAATCATATATAATGCGTTATCGTGCGGGACGGCGCGGGGGCGCGGGGTGCGTCGCGCGTTTTGGCGTTTTGCCGATCCGCAGTCCAGTCGGGAGGAAGCGATCCGGAATGTTTGGTTTGCGCTCATATGGAGAAGAGGCTCTCTGAAAAAATCGAGCAGTTGGAGGAAAAAATCGGGGCGCATCGCTCGGAGAACCTCGGCGAGGTGAACGAACGCCTCCAGCAGTCCATCCGTCAGGAACGCAGAAACCAGGCCGCGTTGGAGAGCGTCTTTGAAAACCAGAAGACGGAACTCGCGATACTGCGCGGAATGCGGGATGAATCCAAGGCGTCGAACGCGGTGATGGCCTTTGCGGAGGCTTTTGCGCTGTGGCGCCAGTCCCGGCCGGACTCGCCGGAGCTTCAGGTGCTGTGGGCGAAACTCGCGGCGCTTCTCGGCCAATTCGGCTTGGAAATACTGGCCGAGACCGGGGTTCCGTTCGATCCGTTCTTTCACGAGGCATGCGCGGTGCGCTTTGCCCCGGACGAGCCGGAAGGACATGTGCTTGAAGTGGTCCGCCCCGGGTTCTCGTCGGGACGAGACGTTTTGCGCTGCGCCTCCGTGGTGGTCAACCGGCCCGCCGTTACGGCGGAGGCCGGGGCGGAAGACGGAACGCGGGCAGAGAGCGAGAACGAGAACGAGATGAAAGCGGAAGCCGAATGATCGAGTCCGCGTACGAAATTCTGAGGGTTTCGCGCGGCGCCTCTCCCGAGGAGGTGAGGGCGGCCTACGTGAAGCTGGTTCGCCGCTATCCTCCGGAGCATTTCCCCGAGAAGTTCACGGTATTGCGCAAAGCCTATGCAAAACTGTGCCTCGGCGACGATTACCTCCAGGGTCTTTTGGAAACAGACACGCAATGGACGACCGAGCTCGAGTTCGCCGGGTTTCTGTGGGGCGACAGAAAGGAGCTCCGGGCAGAGAAATCCGACCTGCGCGAACTGTCCATGCTTATCGGCGGCGAGAACACGCGCAAAGCCGACGATATTCTCGAATCCGTGGATGTGTCGAATCTGGAATGGAGAGGAAAGAATTAAGCGAAGATGAACGAATCGAAAATTTTTGGCATCGATCTTGGGACGACGAACTCCTGCATGGCCGTTCTGGAGAACGGCAGGCCTCGGGTGATTCCAATCGACGGAAACGGCGTGGTCCCGTCGGTGGTGAGCCTCAGAGGAGACGAAATCCTCGTCGGGCGCAAGGCCAAAAACCGCGCGGCCGCCTTTCCCGAGCAATCGGTCCGCTCGGTGAAGCGCCGAATGGGCACGGACGAGAGTATCGTTATCGGCGGGAAGCCGTACAGCCCGGAGGAAATATCGGCGATGATTCTGCGCTATCTCTGCGAAGAGGCCGCGCGCCTGGAGGGGCACAAGGTTTCGAGCGCCGTCATCACCGTCCCGGCTTACTTCGGCGATGCGCAGCGAAGAGCGACGATGGAGGCCGGGAAAATGGCGGGGCTTTCGGTCGAGCGAATCCTCAACGAGCCGACGGCGGCGGCGCTCTTCTACGATCATCTGAACATCTCGTCCGACGGGGCGGCGGATTCGCGCGGAACGGCGGATACATGGAAGCACGCCCCGATCTCAGCGTGGCGTTCGGCGCGGCGATACAGGGAGGAATCATCAACGGTCAAAACGCAGAACAGATTCTGCTGGACGTGACATCGCACACGCTGAGCCTCGCGTCCTTCGACCCGTTCAGCGAGGCCCTCGTATGCACGCCGATCATCCCGCGCAACACGCAGATACCGGCCACCCGCGCGAGACTCTTCTGGACCGTTCAGGAAAACCAGAAGTGCGTGGAGTTGCAAGTCTATCAGGGAGAGTCGGAATCGCCCGACGAAAACACCTTTATCGGGCACACGAAGCTGGAACTGGCAAAAGCGGAGGAAAACTCGCCTGTCGAGGTCGAGTACTCGTACGACCTCAACGGGATCATTCATCTCACCGCCGAACACAAGGGCTTCAGCAAAAAGGTCGAAGTGTATTTCGACAGCCGAAATCCCGAGGAGGCGCGCAGCCAGCTTCTCAACGAGGATTCGCGCGGCGGGCCGGACAAGTCCGAGCCGGCGGTCAACTTCGTCATCCATCGCGCCAAAAGTCTGCTCGGCGAAATGACCCCGGGGCCGCGGAAGACGTCCCTCGCCGCCCTCCTCGAACGCTACGAATCGGCGCTGGCCGAGGACTCGGTCGACATCGACGACATCGAGGACGAACTGCTGTCGGCCATGGACGAACTCTGAGGATATCGGAAAGTGTCGCGCAATAACTAAGAAGAAAATCGCGGGGCAGAACCTGTCCCTGTCGGAGCGGCTGGAGCGCCACTGGAAGGCGGAAAAGTGGGAGACGTTCTTCTCGCTTTACATGCGGGACAGGGACGCGTCGGAGCGCGGGCCGTGGGCGGCCAGATTCCCGGACGCCCTGTACAATTGCCTTACCGAAACGCTTTTTCTGCGCAAAAACTGCGAAGGGGCGCGGCAAGTGGCTGAAATGATGCTGTCGGAGCGATCTTTGGGCCCCGATGACGATGTTCTCAGGGCGTGCGCGCAAACCGCCCTCGACTTCCTGAACATAAGGGCGGGGCGAGCGAACCTCCCGTCCGACTGTCTGCGAACGGAACCGCCCCTTTCCTCAGATACGGCAATACGCCGGAATTCTAACGATTCAGCTGTAATACTCCATCTTGTCGTGTACGACCACGAGCGAGCTGAAATCCTCGATCTGCGGGCGCGGCACGATCACAGGTTCGCGCACGTGTTCGTAGCTGATGTTGGTGCGGCGGATTTCGCCGCCCCGCTCCTTGCGGCGCGTGTAACCTTCCGTGTGAATGATTGTGTTGGTCGTAACTATACGCATTCTGTTCGCCTCCCGGCCGTTAGAATTTTCTTAGAATTTTCGCGAAAAACATTCCCCTCTCGGATCCGATTCGCTCAGACCCATTGAGACCGCGCAGTACATTTTGTTTTGCCATTTTATAAGGAATCCTCCCGGCTGTAAAGAGGGGATTCGGGTTGGTATCACCCGTCCGTGATGACCCGTCCCGAGAAAATATCCGGGCGGGACGGGGGCGGGCGGTCTGACCGAAAACGGGAGGCTCCCCCTTTCGGAAGAGCCTCCCGTTCATGGCCGTCTTCTTATTTTTCCCCTGTTCTGTCCCCTATTTCAGCGCGTCTTTTTCGCCGCGCTTTTCCGCGCGGCCAGGCACGCCGCCCGAACCGCCAGTATTGTCACTCCCGCGCCGAAGCCCGCGTCGCAGCCGCCGCCTTTTTCCACCACCACAGGCTCCGGCGGTTCGTTGTACATGTAGCGGTTGCCCTCCGGGATCGACTTG
>JAISMH010000129.1 GCA_031276855.1 Synergistaceae bacterium | reverse complement strand
TAACCTTAACCCGCTTCAACTCATCCCCGCTCAATGTCACTCTCTCCTGTTTCATTAGGACATTTTCGCTGACGAGTTATGAGAGGACATTATCACAGACGAACAACAAACGGCCGCGCGGGGCTTGACGAAAGAAATACCCGAGAGGTAGAATACAGAGCGTATTTTAG
The DNA here is from genome assembly GCA_031276855.1 of Synergistaceae bacterium. Classification (GTDB taxonomy): domain Bacteria; phylum Synergistota; class Synergistia; order Synergistales; family Aminobacteriaceae; genus JAISMH01. The sequence continues at coordinate 8,036 of JAISMH010000129.1, read as the reverse complement.
GGTTTGGTTTTTATGTTTCGGGTTTCGGGTTTCGGGTTTTATATTTCATCAAGAGGTTTTTCTGCAGAAAAAGGGCGGCATAGCCAAGTGGTAAGGCAGAGGACTGCAAATCCTTTATCCCCAGTTCGAATCTGGGTGCCGCCTCCAGTCAATAAAACAGACTCCTTTCAATAAAACAGACTCCTCAATAAAACAGACTTATTCGCGTTCAGCGCGAAACCTCGGGAAGCCCGCACATTCAGTTGTATCCCTCCAGCGGCCTATTCGTTTTCTGAACCGGCAACGGATCCAGAGGCGAGCCCCTGGCGGGTTTTGTTCTTTTTGACGTTGATGCTTTATAATAAGCAATTGTTATCTGAAGAATAAAAAGACATCGGGGGGGTCTCCATGCGCAGTGCGGTCGCGGTCAGCTACGAGCTGGAAGACGGCAGAGAAGCCGCCGAGGAACTCACGGCTTCGATTCGGGAAAAGCTGGAGCTCGGGAAAAATTCCATCGGCTTTCTGATGTGCGACGCGGACACGGACGGCGCGGCGCTCACTCGCGAACTGAAAAACCTGCTCGGCATCGAAACCGCGGGAATGACGTCGCGCGCCCCTCTCGGGCCGGACGGCTGCTGCGAGTCGGCCGCCGTGCTCCTCGTCCTGACCGCGGACGACTGCTCCTTCTCCGCGGCGGTTTCCGAACCCATCGCGGACGGCAGGCACGAGGAGAAAATCCGCGCCTTCTGCGAAACCGTCGTCCCCGCGGCGGCCCGAAAACAGGGACAGGGGATTCGGGAACAGGGAATCCTGTTCGCCTTCTGCCCTTCCAACATGCCGTTTTCGGGCGACGTGTACCCCAACGCCCTCTCCGAGGCGGCCCCCGGGGTGCCGGTCATCGGCGGCGCCTGCTCGGACGATTACGACTACGCGCGCGCCCGCGTGTTCCTCTCGGGGCGCGAGTTCAGGGACTCCCTCGTCGGGGCCGGGGTCTGGGGGAACGTGAAACCCGTTTTTTCGCTGCGGCACGTCACCTCGCGCTTCACCGAGCGCATCCGCCGGGTCACGGCCGCGGAGGGCAATGTCGTCCGCAGGGTCGGCGACGAAACGTTCGTCGAATATCTGGAGAGCTTCGGCCTGAAAACCGACGTGCCGGATCCCCTGATGGCCTTCACCTCCTACCCCATGATGCTGACGCGGGAGAGCGGGGACGAAATCCCGCTCATGAGGCATATCCTGACCTTGAACCACGCCGACGGGTCCGGCTCCTTCTTCGGCGACGTGCCGGCCGGGAGTCTGGCGAACATGTGCCTCATCAGCCGGGACGACATCAAGGCGGCCTGCCGGGAGTCCATGGCCGCCCTCCTCGAAGAGGCGGCAAAGAACGAGGATTACGAGTATTCGGCGATATTCTGCGCCTCCTGCTGCGGCCGCGCGATCATCCTGGGCGCGGACTCCGGAGCGGAAGGGGCCATCCTGGCGGAGATGCTGCCGGCGAACCTCTCCCTCGCAGGCGGGTACTGCCTGGGCGAGATCTGCCCGGCGCGCTACAGGGACGGCCTCGTTTCGAACCGCTTTCACAACTGCTCCATCGCGTTTTGCATGTTCTAAAAAACCGGCGGAGGGCGAGGACGATGACCGACAGCGATGAGCGACTTTCCTGACAAGACCCCGAGCGAAGGCCCGGGACAGAATCCGAATTCGGAAAAAGAATACAAGCAGCTGGCACGGCGCTATAAGAAACTCGAACAGGACTACCGCGCGCTTTCCATGTCGCACGAGCAGGCCATGCGCCTGTACGCCGCAAACGAGGCCGCGCGGGAGCTGTCGAACTTCTACAACCGCCTCCTGCTGAAAAACACCCCGGGAATCACGTTCATGCTGGACATGAACCTGCTGTTCGTGCTGGGGAGCGACAAGACCGTGTCGTTCCTCGGCTGCGGCGACATGCGCGAGATGGTCGGCATCCCGTTCGCGGCGCTCTTTGCCGGCGTCATGCCGGACGAATGGGTCGCGGGCACCGAGAGCCGCTGCCTGGAGGTCATCGGGAACGCCCGGCCGATCCGCTACGACGAGCACGTGACGACGCGCCCGGGCGGCAAGGCCGCTTTGCAAGCCGAAACCGCCTTTCAGGTCGCGATAATCCCCGCGGAGGGGGAGGACGGCGTCTGCCGCGGGGCCGTCGTCGTGCTGAACGACGTCACCGAGCTGACCCGCGCGCGCGAGGAGGCCGATCGCGCGAGCGTGGCCAAGTCCGAGTTCCTGGCCAACATGAGCCACGAGATCCGCACCCCCATGAACGCCGTCATCGGGATGACCGCCATCGCGAAATCCACCTCCGACGCCGAAAAAAAGGACTACTGCCTGAAAAAGATCGAGAGCGCCTCGGAGCACCTGCTCGGCGTGATCAACGACATTCTGGACATGTCGAAAATCGAGGCGAACCGCCTCGAACTGTCCTGCGCGGACTTCGACTTCGAGAAGATGCTGCAGAAGGTCGTGAACGTCATCAACTTCCGCGTGGAGGAAAAACATCAGAACCTGGGCCTCTTCATCGACAAAAACATCCCCCGCGCGCTGAGGGGCGACGATCAGCGGCTGGCGCAGGTCGTCGCGAACCTGCTGTCCAACGCGGTGAAGTTCACGCCGGAGGGCGGTTCCGTGAACCTGAGCGTCCGCCTGCTGGACGAGGAGGACGGCGTCTGCACCCTCCGGACGGAGGTGACCGACACCGGAATCGGGATCAGCGAGGAGCAGCGGGCGCGGCTCTTCAACCCCTTCGCCCAGGCGGACAGCAGCACGTCCCGCAAGTTCGGCGGAACGGGACTCGGGCTCGTCATCTCCAAGCGCATCGTCGAAATGATGGGCGGCTCCATCTGGATCGAGTCCGAGCTCGGGCACGGCTCCACCTTCGCCTTCACCGTGAAGGCGGAGCGCGCCGCGGAGGAATCCCCGCAGCTCCCGGGCAGAAGCTGGGACAGCGTGCGCATGTTGGTCGTGGACGACACGCCGGAGATACGGGAACACCTCCTCGACATCGCGGAAGGGCTCGGCGTCTCCTGCGACGCGGCCGAGAGCGGCGAAGAGGCCTGCGGGATGCTCGAACGGAACGGGGACTACGACATCTGCTTCGTCGACTGGAAGATGCCGGGCATGGACGGAGTCGAGACCGCGCGCCGGCTCAAGGAGCGCAGCGGGGACAGATCCGTCGTCATCATGATATCGGCCGCGGACTGGAACACGATAGAGGCCGACGCCCGCCGGGCCGGCGTGAGCCGGTTCCTGTCCAAGCCGCTCTTTCCCTCGGACGTCGCCGACTGCATCGGCGCCTGCCTGGGCGCGGACACGAAAAACGCCCCCTCGTTGAATTCGGCGAATTCGGCGGGCTCGGCGGAAGACGCGCGGGAGGAGCTTTGTCTCGAGGGCTTTCGGATGCTTCTGGCCGACGATGTGGAGGTCAACCGCGAGATCGTGCAGGCCGTCCTCGAATCGACCCGGATTTCCGTCGACTGCGCGGAGAACGGGAAAGAGGCGCTTCGCATGTACATCGAATCGCCCGACGGCTACGACATCGTATTCATGGACGTGCAGATGCCGGAAATGGACGGCTACGAGGCCACCTTGCGCATCCGGGCCTCGGGCGCCCCGCGCTCGAAGACAGTGCCCATCGTCGCCATGACCGCGAACGTGTTCCGCGAGGACATCGAGCAATGCCTCGCGTCGGGGATGAACGACCATCTCGGCAAGCCCCTGGAGATCGACGACGTGATGAACAAATTGAAATTTTATCTGATCGAGAAAACGCCTGAAGAAAACGCCTGAAGAGAATATCCGAAGAGGAATGTCTGAAAATAACGCCGGCAAGCCGATTGACATCCGGCCGAAACTCGCGGAAAAGGTGAGAACCGTCGTGTCGATAAAAGCGAAAGTGGTCGTCATCATCATTTCCATAGTGACTCTGCTCACCGTTTCCAGTACGGGACTCGGCATATATTTCAGCCGGACGAACTTCGTGACGGCCATCGCGGACGACACGACGGTGATCGGCGCGATAGCGGTCAAGATGGTCGCCGCCAATATCCGGCTGCTGAAGACGGAGATGGACACCATCGCGATGGAGTGCCTGAACGCCATCCTGTACGGCGCCGACGACGAGGACACTTTCGTCGTCCTGGCCGAACTGCTGAAAGCGGAAACCCTGAGGCGCGGTTTCCTCGCCCTGACGGTCATGGACTCGAAGGGCACGGCCGCCTCTTACGGCACTTCCGCCCCCTCCGGCGAATTCATTCGAAGCCCCGGCGCCCGGCGCGCGGCCATCGGCGAGCGGGTGGTGTCCACCACGGAGTACGCCGACGGCGGAGATCTCGTCATACGCGTCTGCGTTCCGATGGGGTCGCGCATTCTGGTCGCCACGCTGCCGGGCACGTACTTCAACGACATCATCTCCGAGTTCAGGATATGGACGTCGGGCAACATCTTCATCGTGGACCGGGAGGGGGTCATGGTCTCCAACTATCGGCCTTGGATGGTTCTGGAGCGATTCAGCTTCATCCGGGAGGGCGAAAAGCCGGACGCCGGCGCGGACGACAGGATTCTGCGCGAATTTTTCTCCCTCCTGGCCCAGGGCAGCGCGGGCGTCGGGGTTTACCGCTACGAAGGCCACGAGCGCGTCTGCGCCTACGTGCCCGTCGGCGGGTCCGACGGGTGGACGCTGGGCGTGGTGGCCCTCATCGACGAAAGCCCCTTCACTCAGATCCGCGACCTTCTGCTGCTGTCGGGGGCGATTTTTTGGGGCTTCGGCGTTCTGGCCGCTTTCTTTTCGGCGAACGCCATAGCGAAGCCCTTCCGGCAGATTCGGGAGCAGAACGCCTCCCTCGCCGCGCTGAAGGAGACGGCCGAGGACGCCAGCCGGGCAAAAAGCGAATTCCTGGCCAACATGTCCCACGAAATGCGCACCCCGATGAACGCGATCATCGGAATGACCGCCATCGCGCAAACCTCCGGCGAGGTCGAACGGAAAAACTACTGTCTGCAAAAGATCGCGGACGCCTCCACGCATCTTCTGGGCGTCATCAACGACATTTTGGACATGTCGAAGATCGAGGCGAACAAATTCGAGCTGGCCCCCGACCGGTTCCACTTTGAAAAAATGCTCCAGAAGGTGGTGAACGTCATCAACTTCCGCGTCGAGGAAAAGAATCTGCGCGTCACCGTCCGCATGGACCGCGCCATCCCGCCGGAGCTGATCGGGGACGACCAGAGAATCGCGCAGGTCGTCACGAACCTCCTGTCCAACGCCGTGAAATTCACGCCGCCGGAGGGCTTCATCCACATGGAGGCCCGGTTCCTGGGGGAGGAAAACGGACTCTGCACCCTCCAGATCAGCGTGGCCGACTCGGGGATCGGCATCAGCGCGGAACAGCAGTCGAGGCTCTTCACGTCCTTCCAGCAGGCGGAGAGCGGTACGTCGCGCAAATTCGGCGGCACCGGCCTGGGGCTTGCCATATCCAAGCGCATCGTCGAGAAGATGGGCGGCAGAATATGGATAGAGTCGGAGCTTGGGAAGGGCTCCGCGTTCTTCTTCACCCTGAAGGCCGAGCGGCCCGTGGGGGAGCGCCCCCGCCTTCTGGACGAGAGCGCGAACTGGAAGAACATCCGCCTGCTCGTGGTGGACGACGACCCCGACGTCCGGGACTGGTTCGCCGAAATGGCCGCGGGGCTCGGCCTGGCCTGCGACTCCGCGGACGGGGGCCCTCGGGCCCTCGCCATGATCGAGCGGAACGGCCCTTACGACATCTACTTTCTGGACTGGAAGATGCCCCGCATGGACGGCATGGAACTCGCGCGCCGCATCAGCGCGCGCGATGAGCCGAAGTCTGTCGTGCCAAAGTACGTCGTGACCATGATTTCATCGACGGAACTGGCCTCCATCGAAGCCGAGGCGCGGGCGTCCGGCGTCATGAAATTCATCCCCAAGCCCATTTTCCCCTCCGCCATCGTGGACTGCGTCAACGAATGCCTGGGGATACAGGACGTTTGCGCTCGGAAGGACGCGGAAGAGACCGAAACGGACTGCTTCGAGGGGAAGCGGCTGCTCCTGGCCGAGGACGTGGAAATCAACCAGGAGATCGTCCTTTCGCTTCTGGAGCCGACCCGGCTGGCGGCAGACTGCGCGGGAAACGGCGCGGAGGCCGTCCGCATGTTCAGCGAGGCGCCCGAGAAATACGACCTGATCTTCATGGACGTGCAGATGCCGGAAATGGACGGTTACGAGGCCACGCGCCGCATCCGCGCGCTGGACAGCCCGAAGGCGCGGGAAATTCCGATCATCGCGATGACGGCGAACGTGTTCCGCGAAGACATCGAACAATGCCTCGCCGCGGGAATGAACGAACACGTGGGCAAACCGATCGACATAGAAGAAGTGCTGTCCGTGCTGCGGAAGTATCTTCTGGAGGGGGGGTCGGGGGGGCATACTCCGCTCCCCTGAGCTTGAATCTACAAAAACTGGAGGGGAAAGTCATGCGGAAAAGTATTCTTGCGGCCGCGCTGATTGCCGCGGCCGCCGCCGGAGGGGTCGTCGTTTTCTTCGGGTTCGGAGGGGGAAAGGCGCCCGACGCCCGAATTGCCGTTCTCGAAACGGACGCTCCCGCGAAGAGCAAAGAAATAACGATCCACTTCATTCCCAAAAATCTGGGGAACCCCTACTTCGAGGCCGTGAGCACGGGCTTTTACGACGCGATCTCCGAGCTGGGCGACGAAACATTCAAGTACGTCTACACGGGGCCCCAGACCGCGGAGCCCGACAGCCAGATCGAGTTCGTGAAAAAAGCGATCGAGGACAAGGCCGACGCCATCTTCATCGCCGCCAACTCCAGCACCGCCCTCAACGCCGTGTTCGGCGAAGCCCGCGGGGCGGGCATCCGCGTGTACAGCATCAATCTGGACATTCCGGGCAGCGAGGCCTACCGGGACGCGGCGATCATGCCGGTGAACTTCAACACGATCGGCGGCGCCCAAATCGAACTTCTGGGTTCGCAGATCGGTTACGAAGGGCCGTTCGCCATCCTGTCCGCCACGGCGGACGCCCCGGACCAGAACACGTGGATCGGCCTCATGAAAAAGGCGCTGGAGGAGAATCCCAAATACGCGGACATGAAGCTCCTGGAGGTGGTCTACGGCGACGACCAGCCGGAGAAGTCCGCCTCCGAGACGGAGGCGCTTCTGTCGAAATACCCGGACATCAAGGGCATCGTCGTCCCCTCCTCGGTGGGGATCGTCGCGGCGTGCCGGGTCGTCCGGGAAAGCGGTCTGTCCGGCAAAGTCAAGGTCACGGGCCTGGGGCTCCCCTCCGAAATGGCGGAATTCGTCGACGACGGAACCTGCGAGGGCTTCCAGCTTTGGAACCCGCCCTACGAGGGTTACATCGGCGTCTACATGGTCTGGGCCGAAAAGAAGGAGGGCTTCGTCCCCGTCCCCGGCGCGAAATTCAAGGCCAGAAAACTCGGCGAGTACACGATTCAGCCCAACGGACAAATTCTGACCCTCGAAACCCCCATGCTCTACGACAAATCCAACATCGACCGGTACTCCGCGCTGTTTTAGCAGCCATCGGTTCCGTTCGGCACTTTGCTTAATTCCATCGGAGAAGCTATACTATATTCGTAAGTTGGAATCGTTTCCGCCGCTGCCGTGCGCAAGCGGCGGAAACGGTTTGTCGACGGGCGGACAAAGAAGGAGGGGAGAAAAAGGAGAAGGGCAATCGGCGTTTTCAGGTTTCGCGTTTCGTTTTTTTTGAGTCGCATTCGAGAAGGAGGCAGTGAAATATGAAGTGGAGTATCAACATGAAAGTTTTCAGGCGTTTTCTGCGGGGCGCCGCCGTTTTGGCGGTCGTGTTCGCGGCGGGGGGTTTTGTTGAAGCGGCCGACGACCCGATGGGGGGGAATTATTCGATTATTCTCAAAGACAGGGTGATCCTGACAAAGGATGTAACTTCAGGCACAGACACCAGCACCCACTACAGCCTCACGGACACAAACGCGGCCCCCGTGGCGGCG
>JAISMH010000105.1 GCA_031276855.1 Synergistaceae bacterium | reverse complement strand
CCACTTCGTCGTAATGAAAAAGAAACCCCGACTGACTCTCTCCCTTCCCGCCCCAAAGAGGGTCGTCGGCGAGGACTCGAATCCGTTTCCACCCCAGTTCCGCCTTATCGCGTACGCGGACGGCCTCCCGTCCGAACATCGCCTTGGCAATCAACTGGTGCCCGAAGCAGCTGCCGAGGAGCGGGATTCCCGCGGCGGCGGCGGCGCGGATGAGCTTTTCTTCCTCCAGCATCCAATTTTTTTCGTCGAGCGAGCAGCTCTCCGAGCCCGACAAAAGAATGTGGGAGTAATCCTTCAGGTCAAGCCCGCTCAGCTCCCCCGCCGGCGCGTGTACGCGGCGGAAGTCCTCAGGGAAACAGGCCTTCCAGTGTTCGGCCGGCGCGTAACGGTGAATCGTCTCCGAATTGTCCACAAACAACAGGCACGTCATGGGCATCTCTCCTCACCCTATAAAAATAGTTTCAACAAAGCATAGCCTATCGCTTAAATTGAATTGCGTAAAGAGACAATGTAAAAAATATCCTGAACATCTGCGGCTCATTGGCTTTTCTCGGAAAAAGCTAGAAGAAAGTTTTTTAGTGGGTGTCGGTGGAGTCGGGTTGTGGGGTTTGTTTATGGGGGCGGGAGGTGAGAAATTGATATTGAAATTTCGTTGATTTACCACCACCGCTGATTTCCTTATCCTCCCTGCCTGCGGGTACTCGGCTCTTGTGAATTCGGCACGGGCTTCAGCCCGTCGCTGCTCGGTGGTTTGGACAACTGCCGGTTGCGTCTCCTCAGCGGGCCCGTTATAATTGCCTCAGGATAGATCAGGATAAAGATAAAAAGAAAAAAACCGGGGAGGCTTCAGCAATGAGGGTTGACTGGGCGGGAGTTTCTTTCGCGAAAAACGCGAACGCGATCGTATTTGAGGAAAGCTATCAGCTGCGTAAGGAAAAAACTGCGGCCGACGACGACGGCGCCGCTCTTCGGAAGGTGGAAGAGGCCCGAGAGGCCAACACGAAAACGACGTTGCAGATGATGGATCGTCATCACGAGATGGTCAAAAAATCTCAGGAGTTGAATAAAGAAAAGGAAAAACGCCGCGCCCTCGAGCGGCAAAATCAGGAACAGCGGGAAGAGCAGCGCGTCCTCCTGGCCGAAATGGCCCTCCGCAACGCCGAACGCCGCGACGCGCTGCGCGACGGTGCGTTGCGGTGACTGAATCGGGTAAACTCCCGGCCGAGCCGGGAGTTTACCCAAGTTCGGATTTTGCCATTGCGTTTCGCCGCCTCGCTCCTTGATTACCTTGGAAATAAACATCGACAGTTTATTTATCGCCGTAATGAGTGCGGCAGTGAGCGATGATAAGTTTGCCGCCCTCGTCGATTCGGTATATGAGGCGGTGTTCATCGTCGATACGCCGTGACCACCAGCCAGACATGTCGCCGCGAAGTTGTTCGGGATGGCCTATGCCGTCATACGGATTGCGGTCGATGTCCTCAATGAGCTGATTGAGCCGTTTAAGGGTTTTTTTGTCCTGAATCTGCCAGTACAGATAGTCTTCCCAAGCTCTATCAGTCCATGTTTTGTTCATAATCTCAATCCTCGATGAGTTCGTGGGCGGTAAGTTTCCCTTCATTTGCTTCTCTAATTGATTGTCTCAATATTTTTATGTTGTCGGCGTTGTAAAAGGGGTCTGGCTTCGTCGTGATCGCAAAAGGAATGCCGCCATCACGAACGGTTTGACGGACAAATATGTTGAATGCCGTCGTCATGTTCATTCCAAGTTCGTTAAAAATAGCCTCGGCCCGTTCTTTCAGATCGTCTTCAATCCGGATGTTTACCTGTGCCATTTCAAGACCCCCATTCTCGCAGGAAATATTTTATAGCAAATCCTATACGAAGTAAGGGCCTAAGGCCCCGGGAATTCTTTCAGTTTTTCGCCGAACGCCGCCAGAGTTTTTTCGAAGGGGGCCGGGCTTTTCAGGTCCACGCCCGCCTTTTGCAGGATGTTGAGGGAGAAGCCGCTCGCGCCGCTCTTAAGGAAGGTGAGGTAACGTTCTCTGGCGGAGGCCCCGGAGCCGGAGGCTCCTGATGGGGAGGCCGCTTCCCTTCCGGCCGAATTCTCGTCTAAAATGGCGGAGGCGAAAGCGCCGGCCGCGGTGAAGCCCGTCACGTACTTGTAGACGTAGAAGGCGGAGTAGAAGTGCGGAATCCGCGCCCATTCCATGCGGATGGAGTCGCAGACCGTCACGGCCGGGCCGTAATATTTCGCGCAGAGTTCCCCCCACAGCTCGGAGAGGAAGGCGGGGGTGAGGGCCTCCCCGTCCTCGGCGCGGCGGTGGGTCGTCCTTTCGTATTCCGCGAACATCGCCTGACGGTAGAACGTCGTGCGCACCATGTCGAAGCAGTACGTCAGCAGCCACTTTTTCTCTGCCTCCGTCGTGCTTTTGCGCAGCAGATATTCGAGCAGCAGCACCTCGTTCGTCGTCGAAGCGACCTCGGCCAGAAGGATCGTGTAGTCGGCGTAGACCTGCGGCTGAGCGGCGTGAGAGTACCACGAGTGCAGGGAATGCCCCATTTCGTGCGCGATCGTGAAGACATCCCGCAGCGTTCCGTTGTAGTTCAGCAACACATAGGGCCGCGTGCCGTAGCTGCCCCACGAATAAGCGCCCTTCCTCTTGCCCTGGTTCTCGTAGACGTCGATCCAGCGCTCCGAAAAGCCGCGCTTCAGGTCGGCGGCGTACTCCGGGCCAAGGGGGCGCAGGGCCTCCGCCACGATATCGAGGGCCTCTTCGTAGGGCACGTCGGTCACGGGCTCATCCGACAGGGGGACGTTCAGGTCGTAGAACCGCAGTTCGTCCAGCCCCAAAATGCGCCGGCGCAGATCCATGTATTCGTGCAGGAGCGGCGCGTGTTCGTTCGCCGTCCGCACAACGTTGTCGTAGACGGCCTCCGGGACGTTGTCCGCGAAGAGGGCGCTTTCGAGGGAATTCGCGTAGCGGCGCGCGCCGGAGTAAAAGATGTCCCCCTTCACCGACCCCGCGTAGAGCGTCCCGAGCGCGTTCCTGTATCTGCCGTAGGTTTGGTGAATGCCCTCGAAAGCCGCCCTGCGGACGTTTCTGTTCCTGCTTCGGCTGAGCTTGTACCAGCGCTCTTCGGTCAGTTCCACTTCCTCCCCGTTTTCGTCCTCAATTGCGGGGAACTTCATGTCGGCGTCGGTCAGCATCGTGAAGGCGTTTTGGGCGACGCTCCCGATCTCGCGGGTACGGGCCAGCAGCTCCTCTTCGGCGCGGGACAGCACGTGCTCCTTTTCCCGCAGGAGTTCCGAAAAGTAGAAATCGTAGACTCGAAGTTCTTTGCCGTATTCGCCGGCGGCCATAAACGCTTCGAGTTTCCCCTCCGGCAGGGCGAGGATTTCCGGCTGGAAGAACGCCGTGACGGCGGAGTGCCGCATCGCCAGATTCTCCGCCCGGTCCGCCAGTTCCTGGTGCCGCGTGACGCGCAGGTCTTCGTGGCTCTTCATGTTGGCGTAGACGCAGAGGCGCCCCAGTTCCTTCTCGACGGCCTCGTCTTCGCGCATGAACGCCAGAAGGGTTTCCGCCGATTCCCCCATCCGCCCGCCGAAGGCCCCCAGCGCGTCAATCCGCGAAGACAGCCCGGCGAAGGCCGCCTCCCATGCGTCGAGCGAGGGATAGATGTCCTCCAGGTTCCATTTGTATTTCTCCTCGATCTCCGAACGTTCGGGGATCTTATGAACCTTGCCCGCCCCCGGCGCCTCCCCGTCCGCGCGGAACGCCGCCGAAAAATCCCGGGAAGACCCCCTGAAAAAAGAATCTTTTGAACCGAAAAGCCCCATGATTCCCACACACTCCATTCCCGCCCCCGGCTCTCCTCAAGAATTCCCGAAAAGCAGCGATTTGAAATACCGTATCGTCTCTGGAAGCCCCTCTTCCAGCCTGACCTTCGGCGACCAGCCCAAAGTGTTTTGCGCCAGCGTAATGTCCGGTTTTCGCTGCCGCGGATCGTCCGCGGGAAGGGCCTGAAAAACAATTTTTGACTTCGACCCCGCAAGCGAGACGACCTTTTCCGCCAGCTCCAGAATGGTGAATTCTTCCGGGTTCCCGATGTTGAACGGACCTGTCGCATCAGAGGATCTTTCCATCGCGGCAGTCAGTCCCTCGATCAGATCCGAGACGTAGCAGAAACTTCTGGTCTGGTTTCCGTCGCCAAAAATGGTGATGCTCTCGTTCTTCAGCGCCTGAACGATAAAATTGCTGACCACTCTGCCGTCGTTCATCGACATGTGGGGGCCGTAAGTATTGAAAATCCGCACAACTTTAATGGGAACGGCATATTGCCGATGAAAATCGAAAAACAGCGTTTCCGCACAGCGCTTCCCCTCGTCGTAGCAGCTGCGCACGCCTATGGGGTTGACCCGCCCCCAGTAGCTCTCTTTCTGCGGATGTTCTTCGGGGTCGCCGTAAACCTCGCTTGTGGACGCCTGCAATATTTTGGCTTTGACTCGAACGGCCAGGTCCAGAAGGTTGATAGCGCCGTGGACGCTGGTTTTTACCGTCTGCACAGGGTCGAATTGGTAGTGCACCGGACTGGCCGGACACGCGAGATTATAGATTTCGTTCACCTCGGCATTGTAGGGAGAGGTGATGTCGTGCCGGACACACTCGAAATAGGGGTTCGACAGCAGAGGAACGATGTTCGCTTTCCTGCCCGTGAAAAAATTGTCCAAGCAGAGAACTTCGCAGCCCTTCTTCAAAAGCGCGGCGCACAAATGCGATCCCAAAAAGCCCGCCCCACCCGTTACCAAAACCTTCTTTTCACCGATTTGCGGCATTTCGTCAGACCTCACGAAGATTGTTTTCAAATTATGTGTTACGTCCGGGCCAGCTTTCCATACGAAACGCCGACTCACATTTTTTTGAGAGCAGACTCTAAAGCCGAGCTATTCTAACTTCAGCCCTTTCATTATCAAATCAGGATGAAAACCGCGCGGTTCCTTCCTCGGCGGAGTCCGCCCGCTCGATCACTTTAATGAACGCGTCCTCGAGTGTGGGGCCGGCGTCCGAACCCGCGGCGTTTTCGCCGGCGCCGGCCTTGACGGCATCGGGCGTCCCCAGAACGGCTATTTTGCCCTTATAGATCAGAGCGATGCGGTCGCAGTACTCGGCCTCGTCCATAAAATGAGTCGTGACCAGCACGGTGACGCCCTTCAGCGCGGCGTTGTTGATGTAGGTCCAGAATTCCCGCCGCGTCACGGGGTCCACTCCGCTCGTCGGCTCGTCCAGAAACAGCACATCGGGACCGTGCATGATCGCGCAGCTCATGGCAAGACGCTGCTTGAACCCCAAAGGCAGGGACAGGGCCGGGGTCTTCAGGCACCAGGACAAGTCGAAGGCCTCGATCACCCGCTCGACGATCTCCTTCCGCGCCGCGCCGCTCAGGCCGTATGCGCCGGAAAAGAAATCGAGGTTCTTTTTCACGCTCAACTCCCCGTAGAGAGAAAATTTTTGGGCCATATAGCCCAAACGCGACCGCGCCGTCCCCGGCGCTTCCCTGAAGTCGGCCCCGGCGACGAAGCATTCCCCCGACGTGGGGCTCGTGAGCCCGCACAGCATCTTGAAGATGGTGGACTTGCCCGCGCCGTTGGGGCCCAGAAGGCCGAAAATTTCCCCGCGGCGGATCGCGAAGGAGACGTCTCCGACGGCCGTGAACGTTCCGTATCGCTTGACCAGATTTCGGGCCTCGACGGCCGCCGCGCGGTCCGACGCGCGCGGAAAGCCGAAAAGAGACGTAACGGCTGGATTTTCGGATCGGGCTCCGCCCAGAATATCCATGAAAGCGTCCTCGAAGCGGGGTTCCGCCGGCCGGCAAACGAGCTCGGCCCGCGCCGGCGGCGGAAGCTCCCGACCCAACCCGTCCGGATCGTTCAGACTTTCCCGGAGCTCCGTGCCGTCATCCCGCGTCACGACGCGCACCTTGCTTCCCTGGATGACGACGTCGAGGGTCTCCCGTTTCCTCATCATGGGGGCGACCAGCGCGCGGAGATTTTTGCCCGCCCCTTCGACCAGAAACACGCGCCCTTTCACCCTCGCCGACAACCCGCCCGGCGGCCCGTCGTAGAGCAGCTCCCCCTCGTTCAGCAGCAGCACGGAATCGCAGACCTCGGCCTCGTCCAGATAAGAGGTGCTCCACACGATCGTCTTCGCGGTCCCCTGAATTTCGGAATCGCGGGAGTCCGGCGTCAGGAGCTGCCGCACCATCTGCCACAGTTCCTTTCGCGCGACGGGATCGACACCCACCCCGGGCTCGTCCAGGAGCAGGACGGGCGGACGGGACAGAAGCGTGCAGGCCAAACCCAGCTTTTGCTTCATTCCGCCGGAGAGCCGCCCGGCGAGGCGGTTCGTGAAGGGTTCCAGTTTCGTGAAGCTCAGGAGTTCCGCGTAACGGGCCTTGCGCTCTTTCGGCGGGACGTTGCGGAGATCGGCCTGAAGGTTCAGGTTCTCCATCACGGAGAGGTCCTCGTAAAGCCCGAACCGCTGGGGCATATAGCCGACCCGCGCGTGAATCGCCCCGGACTCCGCAACGGTGTCGAGCCCCAGCACGGAGACGCGCCCTTCGCCTGGGAGCAGGAGTCCGCAAAAAAGGCGCAACAGAGTCGTCTTCCCCGCGCCGTCCGGTCCGACGAGCCCCGTGACCCGGCCCGCCTCGATTTTCGCCGTCACTTTCTTCAGCGCCGGTTTTCCCGCGCCGGAACCGAACGTTCGGGTGACGTTTTCGACGATAATCATTTCAGAAATACGGTCACGGGCATTCCGTTCTTCAAACGGTCCTGCGGATTGTCCTCGACCAGCAGGCGGATGCGGTAGACGAGGTCGGCGCGCTGGCTTTGCGTCTGAACCTGCTTCGGCGTGAACTCCGCCTCGGACGCGATAAAGGCGACGGTTCCCTCCAGAGGGTCGGGGTGCGAATCCGTGAATATCTTTCCCTTCATGCCGGGGCGGATTTTTCCCAGTTGAGGCTCCGTCACGTAGGCCCGGACGTGGATGGGCTTTTTCAGCATCAAGGCGTAGACCGGCTGGCCCGCGGACAGAACCGTGCCCGGCTCCGCCACGCGGGTGAGAATCGTGCCGTCCGCCGGAGAGTAGAGTTTCGTGTCGGCCAAAGAGCTGTCCGCCTCCCGAAGCCGCGCCTCGGCCAGCTCCACCGCCGCCTCCGCGGCCGCGATGTCCTCCGTGCGGTATCCCTTGCGCACCAGGGTCAGGGCGGATTCCGCCGAGGCAAGCTCCGCCCGGAGCCGGTCGCGGGAGGAGGCGGCGCTGTCCAAATCCTTTTTGGAGACGGCGTTTTGCGCGAACAGGTGCGACAATCGACTGTAGTCTTTTTCGGCCAGGCTCAGCGACGCGCGTATCTGATCGCGCTGTGCGGCGGCCTGCCGGATTTCCTCGGTCTGGTAACCGCTTGTCATCTTCGCGAGGTTGGCCTGACCCTGACGCAAAGCGGCCAGAGCCTCCGCCCTCCTGATTTCGCAGGGCAGAGGGTCGAGCTCGCCGAGCAGAGCGCCGGACTCCACTCGAACCCCCTCCTCGTAATAGCTTTTCTCCAGGCGTCCCGACACGCGGAAGCCCAGCAGCACCTGACGGATTTCGACGTTCCCGAAGAGCTTCAGCTCTTTTTCGGGAGCCCGGCCGAGGCCGAGGAAAACCTCGATCTCCTCCCGACAGAAGAATCCGGCCGCGGCAATCCCAAGGGCAATCACAATCAACGCTGTCTTTTTCATGGAGATAAACCTCGCAATCGGAAAATTTACTGTAACCGTTCAAACTCCCTTTACTGTGTTTTCTTCCTGAAGAACCAGGCGGAGAAGGTGAGCGTCGCGGCGGCGATGCCGCCGAGCCAAATCATCTCCGGCAAAACGTCCGAAACGGGCGCTCCCTTCAGATAGATGCTCAGCACGACATCGAGGGTGTGCCTCAAGGGGTTCAGGAACGTCAGAAACTGCAGCGCGCGGGGCATGTTCTCGATCGGCGAGACGAACCCGGAGAGCAGCACCGCGGGTACCATGTAAGTGAAACACCCCAGAAAGGCCTGCTGCTGCGTGGAACAGAGCGACGAAATGAAAAGCCCCACGCCCGTCACCGACAAGATGAAGAGCCCGAAAGACACGGCCAGAAGCGCGAGATTTCCCGCGAAGGGCACCCGGAACACCGTCAGGGCGACGCAGTGGATGACGATGCCCTCGCCAAACGCGAGAAGAGCGGCGGGCACGGTCTTCCCGGCCACAATTTCCACGGAGGTGAGAGGAGAGACCAGCAGCTGATCGAGCGTACCCAGCTCCCGCTCGCGCGCGACGCTCATTCCCGACACGACCAGGGCGATCATCTGGGTCAGAACCGCCAGCAGCACCGGCAGGGTGAACCAGAGATAAGACTGGTTCGGGTTGAACAGATAACGCGCCGCGATATCGAGCGGCGCGGCTTCTCCGCTCCGCGCCGATGTCCGGGCGAACTGCCGGGCGATGGTATCGGCGTACCCTGCCGCGATCTGCGCCGCGTTGATCTCCCGCCCGTCCAGGATGAGCTGCACGGAGGCCGGCTGGCCCGATTCGAGTTTTTCGGAGAAATTTACGGGGATATGCAGGGCCATCAAAGCCCTTTGATTTTCGATTGCCGGGCGGATGTCCTGTACGCCGTCCAGCCGGAAAACGTGCGCAAAAGGCCGCCCGGACGCCGGATGATCCCCCTCTGGAGAGGAAAAGTACGAGACGAACCGCCGCCCCAGGTCGCCGGAATCCTGATTCAGAACGGCCAGGGAGGCGTTTTTGACCTCCATCGTCACGGCAAAACTGAAGACGAAGAGCATGACGAAGGGGGCGACGAACAAGAGCCCCTGGCTTTTTTTATCCAGCAGGACGATGTAGAATTCCTTGACCATCAGAGCGAAGACGCGGTGAAGCGGCGAAAAAGGCGAAAAAAACGTGAGGCGCGGCATGGCGTCAGTCCAACCTCTTTGGGGTATGCCGCAGGGTGACGCCCAGAAAGAGCGTCCCGAGCGCCGCCAGCTTCAGCATATTGGGAAGAAGGATTCCCATCACGTCGCCCGCCAGAAAGAGCGTCTTCAGGCAGGTCACGAGATAACGCGCCGGCAGGACGGCGGCGACCGCCCTTTGAAACGTGGGCATGGACTCGATCTCAAACACGAACCCCGACAGGAGTACCGCCGGAAGGAACGCGGACATGAGCGCGGCGAAGGAGGCGACGTACTGGTTTTTGGCGACGGTCGAGATGATCAGCCCCTGCCCCAGCGAGGAAAGCATGAAGAGCGAAGCCACGCAGAAGAGCATGAGGAGTGAGCCCCGGAAAGGAATGCCGAAGAACCCCACGGCGACGGCCAGGCTGAAAAAAGTCGAGAACATGGCCAGCATGTAGTAGGGGATGAGTTTGCCCAAAAGAATCTCGAACGCGCTGACGGGAGTGGACAAAAGAGCCTCCATCGTCCCCTGCTCCCACTCGCGGGCCACGACGAGGGAGGTCAGCATCGTGCCGATCAGGGCCATGATGAGCGCCATGATGCCGGGGATGATGGAATAGCGGCTTTCTATTTCGCTGTTGTACCAGAATCGGGGTTCCAGAATGAGATTTTGGGAGCCGAGTCCCGCCCAGAGGGAAATGACCTCGAGACTGTAATTTTGAACCATGCCCGCCGTATTGGGCAGAACTCCGTCCGTCAGGAGCTGCAGCGGCGCGGCGGCGGAGTCCGGGAAGGCCGGCGTGTACAGGGCCGCCGAAAAGCCGTTCGGTATCACGAGGACGCCCTTCAGCTCGCCCGCGACGACGCGCGGAAAGAGTTCCTGCCGCGCCGGGACGACGACGGTTTGGAAGCGGGAGCTGCCCGTGAAGGCCATCGCCAGGTCGCGGGCAGCCCAGCCCTGATCTTCCAGCGCGATTCCGAACCGGATGTTTTTGGCGTCGAGGGTCAGTCCGAAGCCGAACAAAAACAGCAGCACGGCCGGCAGCACGAAGGCGATAATGATACTGCTGGGGTCGCGGACGATTTGGAGCCTTTCCTTTTTAACCAGAGCCCATACCCTTAAGAAAGCCGATACTTTCTGTCTCTCGAACATCGTCTTCATCCTTTTACTTCACACTTTTGATGAGTGGTACACGCACAGGATTTGCCCCGCTCGGCCTCGGGCGGACACCCTATTTCTTTATCGGCATTCCCATATTGTCTTTCAAGTACACGTCGTGAGCGCCACCCTCGACGATACTCATCGAGGAAACGGGGGTGATCCGCGCCTTTTTCTGGAATTCCTGAAGGGTCAGGGCTCCGCAGTTGCACATCGTGGAACGGATTTTGTGCAGGGTGATGCCCAGGTTGTCGTGCAGGCTTCCGGCGTAGGGGACATAGGAATCGACGCCCTCTTCGAAAGCCAGCTGCCTGAATTCGGCCTCGCCCAGGTCGTACCTCTGCCAGTTCCGCGCGCGGAGGGACCCCTCGCCCCAATACTCTTTCATGTAGTTGCCCCCCACGATCACCTTGTTGCTTGGGCTCTCGTCGAAGCGGGCGAAGTAGCGCCCCAGCATACAAAAGTCGCTACCCATCGCCAGCGCCAGGGTCATGTGATAATCGTGTACGATGCCGCCGTCGGAGCATATCGGGACGTAGATTCCCGTCTTCTCGAAGTATTCGTCCCGCGCCCGGGAGACCTCGATCACGGCCGTGGCCTGTCCGCGCCCGATCCCCTTCATCTCGCGCGTGATGCAGATGGAGCCGCCTCCGATGCCCACTTTGACGAAGTCGGCCCCGGACTCGGCCAAAAAGAGGAATCCGTCCCTGTCCACGATGTTGCCCGCCCCGACCTTGACCGAGTCGCCGTAGGTTTCGCGGATATGGCTCAGAACGATCTTCTGCCATTCGGTGAAGCCCTCGGAGGAGTCGACGCATAAAACGTCCGCTCCCGCTTCGACCAGGGCGGCGGCGCGCTCTTTGTAGTCTCTCGTGTTGATTCCCGCGCCGACGACGTAGCGTTTGAGGCTGTCCGTCAGCTCCAGAAGGTTTTCTTTGTTGGAGGTGTAATCTTTCCTGAAGACGAGGGCGATGAGCCGCCCTTCCGCGTCCAGAACGGGCAGGGTGTTCAGCTTGTGATCCCAGATGATGTTGTTGGCCTCTTTCAGGGTGGTGCCCTCGGGAGCGGAAACGATTTTTTCGATGGGGGTCATGAACTCGCGGACGGGCGTGTTTTCGTCCATCCGGGTGACGCGGTAGTCCCGGCCGGTCACGATGCCGATCAGCCTGCCGTTCTGGCTTCCGTCGTCGGTGACGGCGACCGTGGAGTGCCCTGTTCTTTCCTTGAGCGCCAGAATATCGGCCAGAGTCTGATCGGGCCGGAGGTTCGAGTCGCTGAGCACGAAGCCCGCCTTGTAGTCCTTCACTCTCCGGACCATCGCCGCCTGGGCTTCGATGGGTTGAGACGCGTAAATGAAGGAAAGGCCCCCCTCCTTCGCCAGAGCGATCGCCATGACGTCGTCCGAGACGGACTGCATGACGGCCGAGACCAGCGGGATGTTCAGAGAAAGAGAAGGCTCCCCGCCCCGCCGGAACTTCACGAGGGGAGTCCTCAAAGAGGCGTTCGCGGGAATGCAATCGGCCGAAGAATAGTTCGGAATCAGCAGATATTCGTTGAACGTGCGGGACGGTTCCTCATAGAAATAAGCCATAAAATTTCCTCCTCGGCAATGCCTTCCAAATATTATCGCCTTCAAATATTATTGCCTTCAAAATTATTATTGCCTTCCAGATTATCAATTTCAAAATTATTGACTCCCGCATTATTGACTTCATTGATTTGCCCTACGCGTATCTGTCGCGCGCCGCTGCGTACATCATGAAGTATATACCCTGAAAGGGGAAAGCACGACGTGCCGGCGGATTCAAAATCGGACAGGCCGGCGGCGCTCCGCGGAGCCTCGTTTCCCGCTATAATAGCGGCACGGAGGTTGTGCAGTGAATCGAAATAAAAAACTAAAGGACACAGATGATATGACTATGCCGCGGAACATTATGCCGCAGAACGGAAAATCGCCGAAAGGGAGGCTGCGGGGCGGGGAGGGCCTCCTTCACCTGGCGCGCCCGGCGGCGCCGGCGTACACGCACCCGGCGCGCGCGGGGGCGTTTATCTTGGACTGGGACGGGGTGCTGGCCGACACGAAGCTCGACTTCAAACCCCTGCGGCAGAAGTATTTCGGCGGGGAGATCGTTCCACTGATCGAGGCGGCCTCCGCGCTGCCCGAACCGGCCCGTTCGGAGGTCCGTGCGGAAATCCGCCGCATCGAAATGGAGGGCGCGAAGAACGCCGAGGCCGTCGAGGGCGCGAAGGATCTGATCGCGTGGCTCTCCGGCGCGGGCGCAGGCGCAGGCGCGGAAAAACCTTGGGCCGTGGTCTCCCGCAACTGCCGGGACTCCATTCTTCTGGCCGCCGAGAAATGCGGCATCGCCCTTCCCTCCGTCCTGCTCAGCCGGGAGGACCCTCACGTCAAGCCCGCGCCGGAGGCCCTCGCCTTGGCCGCGGAGAGGATGGGCGTGCCCTTGGCCAACTGCGTCATGGTGGGCGATTTCGTTTACGACATGATGGCGGCGAACCGCGCGGGCATCCCGGCCGTCCTCGTGCGGAGCCGCGGCGCGGATTGGGAGGACTTGGCCGATTTCAGCTACGCGACGGTCGGGGACTTCGTGGAAGCCCTCCGCTCTTTTTCTTCGTGAAAGCCGGGGTGAATGCCGTGAAAACGCCCGACACGCCCCTCGCCGAGAGAATGCGCCCCCAGACGCTGGACGAGTATTGCGGGCAGAGGCACCTGATGGAGGAGGGGGCTCCCCTTCGGATCCTCATCGAGGCGGGGCGCGTGCCGAGCTGTATCCTCTACGGCCCGCCGGGGGTCGGCAAGACGACCCTGGTACGTCTGATCGCCAGGCGCACCGGGCGCACCCTGCTTGAAATCAACGCGGTCACAGCGAAGGTCGCGGAGCTGCGCGAGCTCGTCGAGGAGGCCAGGCGCCTGAAGGCCATGGGCGGTGGGGTCTCCGCGCTGGCTTTCGTGGACGAACTCTACCATTTCAACAGCTCTCAGCAGAACGCCCTGCTTCCCTCCGTGGAAAAGGGGGATTTGATTCTGATCGGCACGACCACCGAAAACCCCCGCTACGAAATCAACAAGACCCTCCTTTCCCGCATGATCGTCTTCGACCTGAAGCCCCTGTCCGCGCCGGAGATCCTGCCCCTGCTGCGGCGCGCGCTCACGGACAGGGAGCGGGGGCTCGGCGGCTTGGAGGTCGAGGCGGAGGACTCGGTGCTGCTATCCGTCGCGGAGATGTCCGGCGGGGATGTCCGGCAGGCCCTGACGCGGCTGGAGGCGGGGGCGTCCTTCACGGCCGCGGCGGGGGGAGCGGTTCTGACCGGCGAGGCCCTCGCCCGGACGGTGGGCGGGGCCGTCGTCCGCTTCGACCGGCAGGGCGACGACCACTATTCCATCATCTCCGCCATGATCAAGAGCATCCGCGGTTCCGACCCGGACGCCGCGGTCTACTGGCTGACCCGGCTGCTTGCCGGGGGCGAGGATATCCGGTTTATCTGCCGGCGCATCCTGATCTCGGCGGCAGAGGACATCGGCCTGGCCGACCCCATGGCGCTCCCGGTCGCGGCGGCGGCGGTCTACGCGGCGGACATGACGGGGCTGCCCGAGGCGCGGATTATCCTGTCCGAGGCCGTGATTTACCTTGCCTCCGCGCCTAAAAGCAACAGCGCCTACCTGGCCGTGGTCAGGGCCGGCTCCGAAATCGAGAAGGGCGAGCTCCAGCCCGTTCCCCATCATCTGAAACCCGACGGCAGCGGCTACCTCTACCCGCACGACGACCCGCGCCACTGGCTGCCTCAGCAGTACATGGAAAAACCCCGGCGCTACTACTACCCCGGGGAACTGGGATACGAACAGCAGATCGGCTCCCGGCTCCGTCGGTTCTGGCGCAGGTTCTCGGAAGAAAATCAGAAGGACGGATGGAAGGACGGGGAAAAAAAGACATGAGGCTTATCATTCTGCTGTTGTCCGCCGCCTGCGTGGTGTCCTACGGTTACGCCCTCGCGGGGTACGGAGGCTATTCCTTCGGCGCGGGCCGGCCGGACTATATCGCGTGGGGCCTGGCCGTGGGGACGCTGTGCGGCGCGGCGGCGCTGAAGCTTTGGAAAAACTGGATGGACGAGGCGGCGCCGGACCTCCTGATCTTCGACATCGGCGGCCTTCCCGCGCCGGACGGGGGAGCGGCGGAGAAAAAAATCCCTCATTGGCGCACCTTGGGGCTGCCCATCGCCGTTTATGCGGGGCCGCGGGAGACGGACAGGGCCCTGACGCAGCTGGGCTGGGAGGATTTTCCGCGGGAAAGCCTGATCGCCCCCGGCGAAATTTCCCCGCAAAGCCTGGAAATTCTCTGCCGGAACGCCGGGGCGAAAAACCCCTTCTTCTTCGGAAGCACACCCGCCGCCCGGGAGGCGTGGGCCGCCTTCGGCAAGGGCGTTTTCATAGCCTTCGGCCCCGATTTGGCGGACGACCTCTCGCCGGTCCGAGACAGTCTGCGCTTCGACACTCTGGAACAGGCCGTCTCGGCGCTGTTGCGCTGAAAATTTTGCCGTGCGGGTTTTACATGCGCAGGACGGCGAAGCCGGGCTTTCTTCTCTGCTATAATTTTTTCTGAAAGAGGTGTTGAACAATGGCGAACGGTACGGCGGCAGCCGAAATTGCAGCAACGCGCGGCATACAACGGGAAACCTTCCCCGTTTCGATAACGCCCGTGGACGAAAAACTCTTCGAAAGCGAAATCCGGCGCACGGATGCGGCAGTTTCCGAGGAGAAAAGGAATCGCGAAAAATTCGAGACGCGAATAGAAAAGGCCGTGGACAACATGCGCGGCGACATGAACACGCGCTTCGAAAAGACGGACAGCGAAATAAAAGACCTGCGCGGCGAAATGTACACGCGCTTCGATAAGATGGAAAAAAGCGTGGATTCACGCTTCGATAAGATGGAGAAAAGCGTGAATTCGCGCTTCGATGAAATGGAGAAAAGCGTGAACTCGCGCTTCGACAAAATGGAGAACAGCGTAGCGCTGCGGTTCGAAAAGATGGACGGCGAGATAAAACGTTTGGACAACCGCCTCTGGTGGATATTCGGCGCTATTGTTTTCTCGATTCTGCTTCCCATCGCGATGAAATATCTGTAGCCGCGTTCCCCTTGGTTTAGTCGATCACGTAGGAGCGAAGCGGCGGGAAGCCGTTGAAGAAAACGGAGCTGTAGGTCTGCGTGTAAGCTCCGGCCGTGAAGAAAAAGAGCCGGTCGCCCTCCCGCAGGCCGGAGGGAAGGCGGTAGGGGTTCTTCTCGTAAAGCAGGTCCATGCTGTCGCAGGTCGGTCCCGCCAGGATGTAGTCGTTGGCCTCGCCCGTGCGGTCCGTGTAAATGGGGTAGCGGATGCACTCGTCCAGCGTCTCGATCAGCCCGCCGAACTTGCCCGCGTCGATATAAAGCCAGGGAATGCCGCTCTCCCGCTCCTTGTTGGAGATCATCACGATCTCGGTCACCAGAATCCCCGCGTCCCCCACCATATAACGTCCCGGCTCGACGATAACTCTGGGGAATTCCTCACCGAAGAATTCGCGTATGTAGTCCGTGATCTCGGCCGCGTAGACGCAGGTCTCCTTCACCGGGTGCGTGTAGTGCGCGGGGAAACCGCCGCCCATGTTGAGAAGGTCGAGCTCGACCCCTTTCTTTCCGGCGGCGTCGAAAAGCTCCTTGCAGGTCTTGAGCGCGGAGCGCCACTGCGTGACGTCGAGCTGCTGCGATCCCACGTGAAAGGATATGCCGCGGGGGTTGAGTTTCATCTCTTTCGCCAGCAGGATGTTTTCAAAAATCACGTCGGGCTGCGCCCCGAACTTGCGGGACAGGGGCCAGTCCGCTCCCACCCCGTCCGCCAGGATTCTGAAAAACACGTTGCTGCCGGGCGCGTTCTCGGCGAGCTTGCGCACGTCGCTTTCCGCGTCCGAGGCGAACAGGCGCACACCCCTCTCGTAAGCGTACCGGATGTCGCGCGCTTTCTTGATCGTGTTGCCGAAGCTCAGGCGGCCGGGGTTCACTCCCAGCCGAAGCATCAGGTCCAGCTCGCAGACGGAGGCGATGTCGAAGCAGCTTCCCCGCTCGTTCAGCAGCCGCAGAACTTCTTCCGTCGGGTTGGCCTTGACGGCGTAGTAGACGTTCGCGTAGGGCATGGATTTTTTCAGTTCGTCGTATTTCTTGGCCACGATCCCCAAAGACGTCACGAGAAACGGCGTCTCCCTGGCCGAGGCGAATTCCCTGAACTGAGAGAAACGTTCTTTCGTCATGTAGTTGTCCATGTCAAAAGAATAGTGAAAAGCTTGCACCACGACATACCCCCTGTATGATGATAAGCGCGGACGGTTCCCGGATTTTGGCCTCCGAACCGCCGCCCTCTCCACGCCGCGTATAGTTTAGCCCGGATTTTCAAAATGTCGAGACCTAAAGCGCGGCAAAATCAGATTCCGTAAAATGGGCTATACTTGAAACGGCTGTTTCCTGAAACTCGGGGAACGCGGATTATGCTTCAAAATTATGCTTCAGAATTATGTTTCAAAAAGGGTCTCGGGGCCGGCGAAGATCGAGCGGTCTTTGCGCCCCTGAGTTTTGCTTAGAGTTTTGCTTGGAATTTTGCTTGGAGTTTTGCTTAAAATTTTACTTAGAAGGGAGTTTTTGCCGATGTCGAACGGCTTCTTATTGGTTTTCCTGTTGATTGTGATCAGCGCTTTCTTTTCGATGGCGGAAATTTCCCTCGCGGCCTCGCGCCGGATGAAGCTGAGGGTCCTCTTGGACGAAGGCAAATCCCGCGCCGCGCAGATACTCGGCTTCCAGGAACAGCCGGGCATGTTCTTCACGACGGTGCAAATCGGGCTCAACAGCGTCGCGATTCTCGCGGGAATCGTGGGCGACTCCTTCCTGTCGCCGCCCGTCGCCGACGTTTTCAGCGGCTTCGCCTCCCCGGCGCTCGCCGAAAGCGCCGCCTCCGTCGTCTCGTTCCTGCTGGTGACGCTGTTGTTCATCCTCTTCGCGGATGTGATTCCAAAGCGCGTCGCCATGGCGTTTCCCGAAAAAGTAGCCCTCTGCCTGGTCGAGCCGATGAAAAACGCCATCTTCCTCCTGACTCCGTTGTCCGTCAGCCTCAACTCCCTGGCCGGCGCCGTCTTCGGGGTCCTGAAAATGCCGGAGAAGCGGAGGGAGGACATCACGTCGGACGACATCCAGGCCGTGATGGAGGCCGGCGCGATGGCGGGCATCCTGCGCAGCCAGGAAAAAGAGCTGATCGGCAACGTCTTCGAATTGGATTCGCGCACCGTGCCGTCCGCGATGACCGTGCGCGAGAATGTCGTCTACTTCGACTTTCACGAAAGCGAGGAAAGCATACGGGCCAAGATAGCCGAATACCCCCACTCCACTTACCTCGTCTGCGAAGGCGGCATCGACCACGTCATCGGCTACGTGGACTCCAAAGAACTTCTCGAACGCGTTGTGAAAGGACAAAGCCTGAAAATGGCGAACGGGCTGCAGCTCCGGGCACCCCTGATTCTTCCCGACACGCTGACGCTGGCGGAATCGATCGACCAGTTCAAGGGACAGGGCGAGGATCTGGCGGTGGTCCTGAACGAATACGCCCTGGTGGTGGGGATCATCAGCCTGAGAGACATCATGACGATGCTGATGGGGACGTTGGTCGGCGAAGAAGAACAGATCATGAAACGGGACGACCACTCCTGGCTGATCGACGGCGCGACCCCCATCGACGACGTGATGAGCGTGTTCAGAATCGAAGAATTTCCCCACGATGAAAACTACGAGACCATAGGGGGGTTCATGACCTACATGCTGAGGCGCATCCCGCGCCGCACGGACTTCGTTCACTACGCCGGATATAAGTTCGAGGTGATGGACATCGACAACTACAAAATCGACCAGATCCTCGTCACGAAGATTGACGAGAAGGCGGAGAAACAAAAGAAGAATAACGGGGCTCCGCCCCATGCCCCGGCAGGGGACTCGTCCCCTGCACTCCATCGTTGAAATTCATCATTAAATTAATTTAGGAGGTATGTCGATTGCCGGTACTTTTTCCTTCCTTTATATCTGACGAGACAGGGAAGCGCGCCTGCGCGCTGCTGCTCGAACTTGCCGCCATCCCCAGCATAACGGGGTCGGACGGGGGCGAAGAAGCCTGCGCCCGCTTCATTCGGGACCGCCTCGCGCGGCTGGAATACTTCAAAAAGAACGAAGGAGACCTGAAATTCATCGCCGCGGAGCCGCCGAGCGCCTCGCATGGCAACGCCTCCCTGGGACGCCACGCCATCGCCGCCCTGCTGCGCGCCGCGCGCCCCGTGAAAGAAACGATCGTCCTGCTCGGACACTTCGACGTGGTCGATGTCGAGGGCTGCGGCCCCCTGCGCCCCTGCGCCTTCGATCCCCTGGAGTACACGCGGCGCACCGGAGAACTGAACCTCTCCGAGGACGCCCGAAAAGACCTGGAATCCGGCCGCTGGCTCTTCGGCCGGGGCGTCGCGGACATGAAGGCGGGCCTGGCCCTCGTCATCTGCCTGCTGGAAGACTACGCGTCCCGCCGCATGAAACAGGATTTCGCGAAACAGGATTGCGAGCGACAGGACTTCAATGTCCTGTTGCTGGCCGTTCCCGACGAAGAGGGGGACTCCGTCGGAATGCGGGGCGTCATCTCCCATCTGGCGGAGCTGAAAGAGAAGGAAGGGCTCGACTTTCTGGTCT
>JAISMH010000120.1 GCA_031276855.1 Synergistaceae bacterium | reverse complement strand
CGCCACTACGCGCACATCGACTGTCCGGGCCACGCGGACTACATCAAGAACATGATCACGGGCGCGGCCCAGATGGACGGGGCCATTCTGGTGGTGAGCGCGGCCGACGGCCCCATGCCCCAGACGCGCGAGCACGTGCTTCTCGCCCGTCAGGTCAACGTCCCGGCGCTGGTGGTCTTCATGAACAAGACGGATCAGGTGGACGACCCGGAGCTTCTGGATCTGGTGGAGATGGAGATTCGCGAGCTTCTGAGCAAATACGAGTTTCCCGGAGACGACATTCCGATCGTGCGGGGTTCGGCGCTCGAGGTGATGGAGAAGGGGAACGGGACGAAGGAAGACGCCATTTCCAAGCCGATCTGGGATTTGATGGACGCGTGCGACAACTACATTCCGGAGCCGGTGAGGGAGACGGACAAGCCGTTTTTGATGCCGGTGGAGGACGTGTTCACGATCACGGGGCGCGGCACGGTGGTGACGGGCCGGGTGGAGCGCGGAATCATCAAGGCCGGCGAGGAAGTGGCGATCATCGGGATGAAGGAGGACATCAAGAAGACGGTTGCGACGTCGCTGGAGATGTTCCGAAAGATCCTGGACGACGCGGTGGCCGGGGACAACGTGGGAGTGTTGCTTCGCGGAGTGGACAAGGACGAGGTGGAGCGCGGTCAGGTGCTGGCGAAGCCGGGCAGCGTGACGCCGCACACGAAGTTCAAGGCGGAGGTGTACGTGCTGAAGAAGGAAGAGGGAGGGCGGCACACGCCGTTCTTTGCGGGTTACAAGCCGCAGTTTTACTTCCGGACGACGGACGTGACGGGTGCCATCAAGCTGCCGGACGGAGTGGAGATGGTGATGCCCGGAGACAACGCGAACTTCGAGGTGGAGCTGATCGTGCCGATAGCGATGGAAGAGGGGCTTCGATTCGCGGTTCGCGAGGGCGGGCACACGGTCGGTGCCGGCGTCGTCACCCAGATACTGAAATAATCGCCGCGGCCGGCAGAGGACACTGAAGTGGCGAAAAAAATACGTATTCGTTTGAAGGCTTTCGACCATAGAGTTCTCGACACGTCCGCCTCCCAGATCGCTGAAACGGCGGAGAGAAGCGGGGCAGAGGTATCGGGCCCCATTCCCCTTCCCACCGAAATCAGCAAGGTGACGGTTCTGAAGTCGCCCCACAAGGACAAGGACGCGAGGGAGCAGTTCGAGATGAGAACGCACAAGCGCCTGATCGACATCATCAATCCGACGCAAAAGACGATGGACGCGTTGATGCAGCTCAATCTTCCTTCGGGAGTGGACATCCAGATCAAACTTTGATTCCGCTCCGGCGGTAAAGAATCCGGGCGGACCTCTCGTTATTTGATTTTTACTGAATTTATTTAATGATTGTCCGCTTAAGAATAGGAGAGAAAAGCAATGGGTATAGGAATACTGGGGAAGAAGATCGGCATGACGCAGGTTTTCAACGAAGACGGGCAAGCCGTGCCGGTCACCGTGATCGCGGCGGGCCCGTGCCCTGTGATTGCCGTTCGTACCCCCGAACAGAACGGATACTCTGCCGTTCTTCTCGGCTATGGTGCGGTGAAGCCGCATAAGCTGTCCAAACCCCTTAAAGGCTTTTTTGACAAGGCCAAAGTCGAGCCCAAGCGGACGCTCCGCGAGTTCAGAACGGACAAAACGGAGGAGTACGAGGTCGGGCAGGAAATCAGGGTGGATTTGTTCGAGGCGGGCGAGAAGGTCAACGTCAGCGGGGTCAGCAAAGGCAAGGGATTCGCCGGCGTCATGAAGAGGTACCACTTCGCCGGTCAGCAGTTCAGCCACGGAACGTCGGTCATGCACCGGCACGGCGGTTCCAGCGGAGCCATTTCCTATCCGGGCCGCATTTTCCCGGGAAAGCGTATGCCGGGCCACATGGGCAGCGAAAAAGTGACGGTCAAAAACTTGACGGTTGTGGCCGTGGACTTGGAAAACAACCTCCTTCTCGTCAAAGGGGCGGTTCCGGGGCCTAAAAACAGCCTGGTCACCCTTTGCAAGAAGAGCTAGCGGAGAAGGAGGAGAATCGAGAATCATGCCGACAGTCAAAATAGTGAATTTCAACGGCGAGGTCACCGGAGAATTGACCCTTTCCGACGCGGTGTTCGACGTGCCGCTGCACGTCCCCGCGATGCACCAGGTCGTCGTGGCCCACCTCGCGAATTGCAGGCAGGGCACGCATTCCACCAAAACGCGCGGAGACGTTTCCGGAGGCGGCAAGAAGCCTTGGAAGCAGAAGCACACGGGGCGCGCCCGCCAGGGCAGTACGCGCTCGCCGATATGGGTGCACGGCGGCGTCGCGCACGGCCCGAAGCCGCGCGACTACCACCAGAAGGTCAACAAAAAGGTGCGCCGTCTGGCGCTTTTGAGCGCGCTTTCCATGAAGGTCCGGGACGAGATGTTCACGGTGGTGGACGGATTCAATCTGGAAAAGCCGTCCACGAAGGCCGTGAAGAGTTTTATGACGGCCGTCAACGCCGAGAAGGCTCTGGTGCTTTTTCACGCCGACGGGAGCAATGTCGTGCGCTCCGCGCGCAACATCCCCGGAAGCAGGGTGATGAATGTCGCCAGCATCAACGTGTACGACCTCCTCAACTCGAAGACTCTGATCGTGACGCCCGAAGTGGTCGCGCGCCTTGAGGAGGTATACGCGAAATGAACCTGATTGCCCACGACATTGTCATCCGTCCGATCGTGACGGAAAAAAGCAGCGCTCTCATGGAGCAGAATAAATATACGTTCGAGGTGCACAAAAGCGCCAACAAGATTCAAATCCGCCAGGCGATCGAGCAGATCTTCAAAGTGAAGGTGCTGAGCGTCAACACGCTGAACGTCGCGGCGAAACCCAAGCGCATGGGGGCCTTCACCGGCAAGACGCGCTCCTGGAAAAAGGCCGTCGTGACTCTGCCGGCGGGGCAGCGCATCGAATTCTTCGAGGGCGCCAGCATTTAGGAAGGGGTAAATGAACGATGTCGATCAAACAGTTTAAGCCCTATACCCCCGGCCGCAGGCAGATGACCATTCAGGGCCGCGAGGACATCACCGCCGACAAGCCGGAGCGCTCCCTGACGGCGCCGCTGCGCAAGAGCGGCGGGCGCAACAACACGGGGCGCATCACGATGCGCCACATCGGCGGAGGGCACCGGAGAACGTACCGGATCATCGACTTTCGCCGCGACAAGCTGGGAATCCCCGGCAAAGTGGCCACGGTCGAGTACGATCCCAACCGCAACGCGCGCATTGCGCTCGTTCATTACGCCGACGGGGAGAAGCGCTACATTCTTCTTCCCAGAGGCCTGAAGGTCGGGGACAGGATCGTCGCGGGCCCGGAGGCGGACATCACCCCCGGCAACGCCCTGAAGCTGAAGGATATTCCGGTCGGAACCGTCATCCACAACCTCGAGCTGGAGCCCGGGCGGGGGGCCAAGCTGGTGCGCGCCGCGGGAACCTCGGCGCAGCTGATGGCCAAAGAGGGCAAGTACGCCTACATCCGAATGCCCAGCGGCGAGCTTCGCCTGATTTTGCAGGAGTGCATGGCGACCATCGGGCAGGTCGGAAACGAGGACCATGAGAACATATCCCTGGGCAAGGCCGGGAAAACCCGTTACGGCGGACGCCGTCCCACGGTGCGCGGCATGGTCATGAACCCTGTGGACCACCCGATGGGCGGCGGAGAGGGCAGGAGCAAGGGCAACAAACATCCTCTTTCTCCCTGGGGGACGCCGGCCAAAGGTTACCGTACGCGCAAGAACAAGCCTTCCGACAGGCTGATCGTTCGCCGCCGTTACGACAAGTAGACGTGAGGAGGAACATTGAGGATGGCTCGTTCCGCTAAGAAAGGACCCTACATAGAGCAGCGTCTCCTGGCGAGGGTCGAGGAAATGAACACGTCGGGGAGCAAGAAGGTGCTGAAGACCTGGTCGCGCCGTTCGACCGTGGTTCCGCAGATGATCGGCCACACGATCGCCGTCCACAACGGGCGCATACACCTCCCGGTGTACATCAGCGAGAACATGGTGGGGCACAAATTGGGCGAGTTCGCCCAGACCCGGAAGTTCGGGCATCACGCGGGGCAGGAACGCTCCACGAAGGGAAGGTAGGAGAAGCGAGCGATGGCTGATGTGAAAATCGAAGATGCGCCGGCACAGGCGAAAGCCATGGCCCGCCAGATAAGGGTCTCTCCGACCAAAGTCAGACAGGTTCTCGCCCTTATCCGGGGGAAAAAAGCGGAAGAGGCTATGACGATTCTGCGTTTCAGCCCTCAAAAGGCGGCGCGTATCGTGTTCAAGGTCTTGCAGAGCGCCATAGCGAACGCCGAGCATAATTATGGGATGGATACGGATAAATTGCGC
The DNA here is from genome assembly GCA_031276855.1 of Synergistaceae bacterium. GTDB lineage: Bacteria > Synergistota > Synergistia > Synergistales > Aminobacteriaceae > JAISMH01. The sequence continues at coordinate 16,640 of JAISMH010000120.1, read as the reverse complement.
GTGCTGTCGGCATACGCCGACCAGGGGCCCGTTATGAAGCGTTTTCGCCCCGCTTCCATGGGGCGGGCGCATCCGTACGTTCATCGTACATCTCATGTGACCGTTACGGTTGCGGAACGTTAGGAGGGGCTGACACGTGGGACAGAAAGTACATCCCGTGGGATACAGATTGGGCGTGACGACGGAGTGGGAGTCCAAGTGGTACGCGAATTCCAAGGATTACGCGAAGAAGCTGCACGAGGACATCAAGCTCCGCGAGTGGATCATGAAGAAGTGGGAAGGGGCCGGGATTTCGCGCGTCGAGATCGAGCGCGTGGGCCATGTCGTCCGTTTCACGATCTGGACGGCGCGCCCGGGGGTCGTCATCGGCCGCGGCGGCACGGAAATTCAGGTCATCAAGGACGAGCTGCAAAAGCTCACCGGCGGCAAGGTCATGATCAACGTGCAGGAGATCAAGAACCCCGACGTCGTGGCCCAGCTGGTCGCGGAGGGCATCGCGTCTTCGCTCGAGCGGCGCGTTTCGTTCCGCCGCGCGATGAAGCAGGCTATTTTCCGCGCGACGAAGGCCGGGGCCAAGGGCATCAAAGCTCAGGTCGCGGGGCGTCTCGGCGGGGCCGAGATCGCGCGGACGGAGTGGTACAACGAGGGGCGCCTGCCGCTTTCCACGATACGCGCGGATATCGACTACGGTTTCGCGGAGGCCGTCACAATGTACGGCGTCATCGGATGCAAGATCTGGATATACCGCGACCGCGAGAACGAACGCCCCATGCAGCAGCGTTCAGGCAAAAGATCGAGGGGGTAGGTCGGATCATGCTCATGCCCAGCAGAGTCAAATACAGAAAATCGCATCGCAGCCCGCTGCGCGGGGTTTCCAAGGGCGGGGTCACCGTGGCCTTCGGCGAGTGGGGCCTTCAGGCGCAGGAAAACGCGTGGATCACCGCGCGCCAGATCGAGGCCACACGCGTCGCGATTTCAAGAAAGATGAAGAAAGGCGGCAAGATCTGGATTCGTATTTTCCCGGACAGGCCTTACACCAAAAAACCCCTTGAGACCCGTATGGGCAAGGGGAAAGGGGCCCCGGAGTTTTGGGTGGCCGCCGTGAAGCGGGGCCGCGTGATGTTCGAGGTCGCCGGAGTGCCCCAGGACGTGGTCGAACAGGCTTTTCGCACTGCTTCCCACAAATTGCCGATCAAGGTCAAGATTGTGGCAAGAGAGGGTATGGGTGGTGAACGGTAATGGACGCGACGAAACTTCGGGAACTGGGACTGGACGAACTCCAGGAAAAATACCGTCAGTATAAGGAAGAGCTGTTCAATCTTCGGTTTCAGAATGCTATCGGACAGCTGAAGAACACGAGCCGTATCAGAGATGTCCGCAAGACGATCGCCAGGGTTTTGACCGTCGCGGGGGAAAAGGTCCGCGCGACGGGGAACGAAACCCCGGCGGGTAGGAGGTAGAGCCGCCCATGGAGGCCAGAGTGGAAAACACGGATTTTTCCCACAGAAAAGTACGCGTGGGAATTGTGGTCAGCAACAAAATGGACAAGACGGTCGTGGTCAGGGTCAGCCGTCACGCCGAACACGCGCTTTACGGCAAGCGTATCATCAAGGTGAAAAAATACGTGGCCCACGACGAGGAAAACGTCTGCCGGATCGGAGACCAGATCCGCATACGCGAGACGCGCCCGTTGAGCCGCACCAAAAGATGGGAACTGGTAGAAATCGTGCAGAGGGCTCCTGTCTTCGATTCTGATACGCCCGGGAGGGAGTAAAAATGATTCAACTGACAACGGTGCTGAATGTCGCCGACAACTCCGGGGCCCGAAAACTTTTCTGCATACAGGTCATGGGAGGAAGCAAGCGCAGGTGGGGAACGATCGGGGACGTGATCGTCGCCTCCGTGCGCGAGGCCATTCCCAACAGCAACATCGCCAAGGGGTCCGTCGTGAAGGCCGTCATTGTCCGCACCAGAAAGGAAATCAGGCGGCAGGACGGTTCGTATGTCCGTTTCGACGACAACGCGGCGGTCATTATCGACAACAACGGGGAGCCGAAGGGAACGCGAATTTTCGGCCCCGTCGGCCGGGAGCTGCGCGCGAAAAAATACATGCGCATCCTCTCCCTTGCGCCCGAAGTGGTTTAGGAGGCGTGACCAATGTCCATGAGAGTGAAGAAGAACGACCGAGTCCGCGTCATTTCGGGCAAGGACAAGGGGAAAGAGGGCAAAATCCTGCGCCGTATTCCCGTGAAGGATATGGTCGTCGTGGAGGGCGTCAACATGGTCTCCCGCCACGTGAGGCCGAGCCAGAAAAACCCTCAGAGCGGAATCATCAAGCAGGAGGCCCCGATTTACGCGTCCAAGGTGATGCTGGTCTGCCCCCAGTGCGGCGCGGCGACGCGCGTGGGCTGCTCTTTCCTGGAGAGCGGCAAAAAGGTCCGAGTCTGCAGGAAATGCAGCGAGATCATCGATCGGATCTAGGGGGGAGACGCTTATGACGCCGCGTGTGTTGGAGAAGTACAAAACGGAAATCTGTCCCGCGCTCATGAAGGAGTTCGGGTATAAAAACGTGATGCAGCTGCCGCGCCTCGAGAAGATCGTCGTGAACATCGGCGTGGGCGACGCGAAGCTGGACATTAAGTTCATGGACGCGGCCATCGCCGAGCTGCGCGCCATCACGGGCCAGCAGCCGCTTCTGAAGAGGGCGAAGAAATCGGTGGCCGGTTTCAAGGTCCGCGAGGGTATGCCCGTGGGCTGCACGGTCACTCTGCGGGGAGTGCGCATGTGGGAGTTTCTCGACAGGCTCGTCTCTCTGGCCCTGCCGAGCATCAAGGACTTCCAAGGGGTTTCGCGCCGGGGGTTCGACGGGCGCGGGAATTACAATCTGGGCCTGCGCGAGCAGCTTATTTTCCCGGAAATCAGCTACGACAAGGTCATCCGTTCTCGCGGAATGAACGTGTCCATCGTGACGACGGCGAAGAACGACGAGGAGGCGTACGCGCTCCTCAAGGGCATGGGAATGCCCTTCAATCGTTAGAAACAGGGGGAAGTGCGAAGATGGCAAGAAAAGCGATGAGACACAAAGCGACCCTGCCCCCGAAATTCGAGGTGCGGCAGCACAACCGCTGCCCGCTTTGCGGCAGGGTGCACGCCTATATGCGCATGTTCGACATGTGCCGCTGCTGCTTCCGCAAGCTCGCCCGCGAGGGCAGAATACCCGGCGTAGTGAAGTCCAGCTGGTAGGGGGGCAACGGAATGTACATAAACGATCCGATCGCGGATATGCTCACGAGAGTGCGCAACGCGAACATGGTATACAGTGACAGCGTGGATGTTCCCACGAGCAGGATGAAGCTGGCTATCGCGAGAATCCTGAAGGAAGAGGGCTACATCAAAAACTTCAAGACGATCACGGACCCCAAAAAGCCCTACGCCGCGATCCGGATTTTTCTGGCCTACGGCGCCGAGCGCGAGCGCGTCATTCAGGGCCTGCGCAGGATCAGCAAGCCGGGACGCAGAATCTACGTCGGCAAGGACAAACTGCCCCTGGTGATGGGCGGCCTGGGACTGGTGGTCGTTTCAACGTCCCAGGGGCTCAAGACGGGCGCTGAGGCCTCGAAGCTCGGCCTGGGCGGGGAAGTCCTCTGCTATGTGTGGTAAGGAGGGACGACCGGAATGTCGCGTATAGGACGTAAGGCCATTTTCCTTCCGAAAGGGACGACCGTGACGGTCAGGGAAGACAAAATCGTCGTCAAGGGGACCAGGGGCGAGCTCGACACGCCTTTGATGCCCGGAATCAGCGTGAGTATCGACGACGGGAAGGTCCTCGTGAGCCGGGCGGACGACGAGAAGCAGACCTGCGCCTGGCACGGCATGACGCGGGCGCTTATCGCCAATATGGTGACGGGCGTCACCGACGGGTTCCAGAAGACGCTCGAAATCGTCGGCGTGGGCTGGCGCGCTCAGATGCAGGGTAAAAAGCTCGTCCTGAGCTTGGGCTACTCTCACCCCGTGGAGTACGAGCCTCCCCAGGGGATCGAAATCGCCGTCGAAAACCCCATCAAGTTTGTCGTGAAGGGAATCGACAAGCAGGCCGTGGGAGAGGTGAGCGCCGTCATACGCTCTTACCGTCCGCCGGAGCCCTATCACGGCAAGGGGATTCGTTACTCGGACGAACACGTCGTCCGCAAGGCCGGCAAGACCGGCGCCAAGTAGTGGGCGAGGTGGATTTCAAATGAAAAAGAAGAGCAGAAACCAAATGCGCGTCGTGCGCCACGAACGTTTGCGCCGTACGCTTTCCGGAACGGCGGCGGTGCCCCGCATGGCCGTCTACCACAGCGCGAAGTACATTTACGTGCAGTTCATCGACGACGACCGGGGGCACACCCTGGCGGCGGCTTCGACGCTGGAAAAGTCCGTGAAAGAATCCCTGAAGGGAACCTGCAACGCGGAGTCGGCCAAGATCCTGGGAACCCTGGCGGCGGAACGCGCCAGGGCGAAAGGCATAGAGGCCGTGGTCTTCGACCGGGGCGGACACATGTATCATGGAAAGGTCAAGGCCTTGGCGGACGCGGCCCGCGAGGCCGGCCTCAAGTTCTAGAGGGAGAACGTGCGGATCATGATCAAAAAGAGAATCGACGCTAAGGGTTTGGAACTGAAAGAACGGGTTGTCGCGATCAACCGCGTGAGCAAGGTCGTGAAGGGCGGCAAGCGCTTCAAGTTTGCGGTTCTTGTCGTGGTCGGCGACGGCGACCGCTATGTCGGCGCCGCCATCGGCAAGGCCAAGGAGATCTCCGAGGCCGTGCGCAAGGGCATCGACAAGGCCGGCAAAGACCTCGTCGAGCTGAAGCGGATGGGCGACACCCTGCCTCATCCCATTCAGGGCCAGTTCGGCGCGGCGAGCGTGCTTTTGAAGCCGGCCCCGGCCGGCACGGGCGTCATCGCGGGCGGGGTCGTCCGTGCCATCATGGAGCTCGGCGGCGTGAAAGACGTCGTGACGAAGGTCGTGGGGCGCACCTCCAACGCCATCAACGTGGCGTGGGCCACGCTTGAAGCCCTCAGAAGGAGCCGGACGGTGGACGAGATTTTCAAACTTCGCGGCAAAAAAGTTCCCGAACGCGCCGCGGCGGCGGAGTAGGAGGCAGTCAATGGCCAAGATCAAGGCAAAGTGGATCAAAAGCGCCATAGGGTTTTCCGCGCGTCAGAAGAGGACCATCGAGGCGCTGGGCTTCAAGAAACTTCAATCCGTCGTGGAGCACGAAGACACGCCCCAGATCCGCGGCATGATAGAAAAAGTCCGTCACCTGGTCGAGTGGACGATCGTCAATTAAAAGGGGTGAACGCAGATGAATCTTCATGATCTCAGTCCGGTCCCGGGTTCCAGGCGCAAAGCGAAGCGTCTGGGGCAGGGAATCGGCAGCGGAACAGGCAAAACCGCGGGCAAGGGCAACAAAGGACACAAATCTCGCACGGGCGGCGGCGTCCGCCCCGGTTTCGAGGGAGGCCAGATGCCCCTCGCGAGGAGAGTGCCGAAGCGCGGCTTCAACAACGCACGTTTTGCCAAAGAGTATCAGGTGGTCAACCTGGGCTCTCTGGAAAAACTGGAGGCCGGGGAAGTCTCCGTCAGGGAACTGCACGCGGCGGGTCTTGTCCGCTCTCTTTCCCTGCCCGTCAAAATCCTCGCCAAAGGGGACCTGAGCAAGCCGTTCACGCTGAAGGTGAACGCGGCGAGCCAAAGCGCCCGGCAGAAGGTGGAGGCGGCGGGCGGAAAGGTCGAGGTGGTCTGACGTGCTTGGCTCCTTGGGCGACGTTTTCAGGCTTCCCGATCTGAAGAGGCGGATACTCTTCACGATAGCCGTTCTCTTTATTTTCCGCCTGGGGGCGCATATCCCCACCCCGGGCATCGACACGCAGGCGATGTCCGACCTCTTCAGGAGCGGCAGCGGCGGAATTCTGGATTTCCTGAACATCTTTTCGGGCGGGGCCCTGAGCCGCTTTAGCATCTTCGCGCTCGGCGTCGCGCCTTACATCAACGCGAGTATCGTCATGCAGCTCCTCGTCGTTATTTTTCCCTATCTGGAAAAGCTGCAAAAGGACAACGAGGAGGGCCGGAAGAAGATCATCCAGTGGACGCGCTACGGCGCCATTCTTTTCGCCGTCGTGCAGGCCATCGGGATGACGACGTGGCTGAGAAGCTACAACGTGTTCTCGGGAGCGTTTTTTGACGCCGTCATCGTCGTCACGACCGTGACCGCGGGCTCCATTGCCGTCATGTGGCTGGGGGAGGAGCTTTCCGACCACGGCATCGGCAACGGGATTTCCCTGTTGATCTTCGCGGGCATCGTGGCGCGTGTCCCCGGGGCCATCGGACAGAGCTGGACTCTCCTTCGGGCGGGGTCCATGAACGTTTTCGCGCTCCTGCTGGCGCTGGTGCTGATGGTCGCCGTCGTCGCGGGCTGCATCCTCCTGCAGGAGGGCCAGCGCCGCCTGCCCGTGCAGTACGCCAAGCGCGTCGTGGGCAACAAAATATACGGCGGGCAGAGTACCTTCATCCCGCTCAAGGTCAATCAGGCCGGCGTCATCCCGATCATTTTCGCCGGTTCGATCCTGATGTTCTTCGGCATGATCGCCCGTTTCGTCAGCGAAAACCTGGCGCTTTACTTCCAGTTCACGCCCGGCAGCGCCTGGTACCAGAACTTCGTCTACTGCGTGGTCAGCTCGATCCTGATCCTTTTCTTCTCGTATTTCTACACGGCGGTCGTCTTCAACCCCACCGACATCGCCAACAACATGAAGAAGTACGGCGGGTTCATCCTGGGCATACGCCCGGGGCAGCCGACGGCGGACTACATCTCGAAGGTGATGGAGCGCGTCACCTTGGGCGGCGCGGTCTTTCTCGCGGTTTTGGCGTTGCTTCCCAACTTCATGTCCTCGACGATGGGGATAAGGGGGTTCTATTTCGGGGGTACGGCGGTTCTGATCGTCGTCGGCGTCGCGCTCGACACGGTACACCAGATCGAGGCGCAGCTCTTGATGCGCCATTATGACGGCATTCTGAAAAAATCGGGAGGAAGGTCGGGAAGTCTGCTGCGCCTCTGACTTTCGCGGTGCCTGGCGTAAGCGGGATGCGTGTTTCTTTTTGGGTCAAAGTGAGGAGGGTTGCGTCGTCGTGCGATTGGTTCTCTTGGGAGCGCCGGGTTCGGGTAAAGGAACGCAGGCGGCTTTGCTGAAGGCGAAATACGCGTGCGCGCATATTTCGACGGGCGACATTTTAAGGCAGAATTTGAAGGACGGGACCGAGCTCGGTCTTCAGGCCAAGGGCTACATGGACAAAGGCGAGCTTGTTCCCGACGGTCTCGTTATCAAGATGGCGAGAGAAAGGCTCCGCGAGGACGACGCCGTCAGGAGCGGTTTTCTGATGGACGGTTTTCCCCGCACCCTGCCTCAGGCGGAGGCTTTCGAGGAAATTTTGGAAGAGCTCGGCCGGCCGCTCGACGCGGTTTTGCTGCTTTCGATCGACGAAGAGGCCCTCATCCGGCGGCTTTCCAACCGAAGAACCTGCCGAGCCTGCGGCAGGATAGAGAACCTTCTCTCGATGACGGAAAAGCCGATGCCGGAAGGCGGCGCGGCGGTCTGCCCGGCGTGCGGGGGGGAGCTTCACCAGCGGGACGACGACACGGAATCCGTCATCCGCAACCGCCTGAAGGTCTATCACGACCAGACGGCGCCTCTCGTCTCCTGGTACGAGGCGAAGAAAAAGCTGCGCGTCGTCGACGCCTCGGGATCTCCCGAAGAAATATTGCGGAAGATACAGGCGGTTTTGGGTTGATGGTGTACCTCAAGACAAAAGAGGAAATCGCGCTGATGCGCGGCGCGGGAAGAGTGGTCGCCGATGTCCTGGACGCCCTGAGAGACGCGGCTCGGCCCGGGGTCTCGACGGCGGAGCTGGATCGCGCGGCGGAGCGTCTCATTCTGGAAAGCGGAGGGAAGGCGTCCTTCAAGGGATACCGGCCCTCCACCGCGGATCGTCCTTTTCCGGGCTCGATATGCGTCGCCATCAACGAGGAAATCGTACACGGCATTCCCTCCGACGCCCGCGTTCTGGAGGAAGGGGACATCGTCAGCGTCGATGTGGGGGTCTTTCTGAAAGGTTACCACGGCGACGCGGCCTGCACCTATCCCGTGGGCTCCGTCTCGCCGCTTCGGAAAAAACTGCTGTCCGTCACCGAGAAGGCCCTGGAGCTCGCGATCGCCGCGGCCGTGAAGGGCAATACGGTGGGCGATGTCGGTTACGCCGTGGAGAGCTACGTTTTGGCGCAGGGAATGGGAATCGTCCGCGACTACACGGGGCACGGGGTGGGGAAAAATCTTCACGAGGCCCCGCAGGTGCCGAATTTCGGGAAACCGGGGAGGGGCGTTACCCTGCAGCGCGGGATGACCTTGGCCCTGGAGCCCATGGTGATGACCGGCAAGGAAAAAGTGGCGCTCGGCGCGGATGGATGGGTTGTCGTCACTGCCGATGGTTCCGATGCGGCGCATTTTGAGAGGTCCGTCGCTGTAACCGACGAAGGCCCCGAAATTCTGACCCCATGGGTAAGTTCTTAGATGAGTATCGGGTGGGGCAGGTCGTTGTCTCCAAGAGGGGTAAAGATGCCGGACATGTATACGTGATTGTCGGTTTTTTGGGCGGTGACAGGCTGGCTTTGGCCGACGCGAAAAAATTCGGCGTCGGTTGTCCGAAGTCCAAGAATCCAAAACACGTTCAGCCGACGCGGCACGTCCTCGAGGAAATCGCCGCGGCGGTTCGGACGGGGAAAGAAATCGATCGCGGAGCATTCTGCCGTTTTTTGTCCGCCTTGGGGCTTTCGATCGGGAGCAGATTCGATTTGGAGCAAAATGAAAAAGTACGCTTATCGGAACAGAGAGGCAGGGGTGTGAATGGCGAATAAAGAAACGGGCGGTAAAGAGGAAGTCATAGAAGCGAAGGGTATAGTTTCCGAGCCCCTCCCGAACGCCATGTTTCGTGTCGAATTGGAGAACGGGCATAAGCTGTTGGCCCACGTCTCGGGCAAGATGCGGATGCACTTCATTCGAATTCTTCCCGGCGACAGGGTTTTGGTGGAGATATCGCCCTACGATCTCACGCGCGGAAGGATTATATACCGCTATAAATGAGGAGTCGCTAAATTAAGGAGTGTGCGGGCTATGAAGGTGAAACCGTCGGTAAAACCGATATGTGAGTTTTGTCGTGTCATCAGGCGAGACGGCGTCGTGCGTGTCATTTGCAGCCGCGATCAGCGCCACAAGCAGCGGCAGGGCGCGAGGAGGTAAAGGGGTATGGCTCGAATCGCAGGGGTGGATCTTCCGCGGGACAAGCGCATTGAGATTGGTCTGACCTATATCTTTGGGATCGGCCTGCCTTCTTCCCGGAAAATTCTGGACAAAACGGGCGTCAATCCGGACACGAGAGTGAAGGATCTGACGGAGGAGGACGCGCAGAAACTTCGCCGCGAGATCGAGGACCACTACAAGGTCGAGGGCGATCTTCGCCGCGACGTCTCCATGAACATCAAGCGGCTCATCGACATCGGGTGCTACAGGGGAATCCGGCACAAGCTGGGGCTTCCCGTGCGCGGCCAGAAGACGAAGACGAACGCCAGAACGCGCAAGGGTCCGCGCCGCACCGTCGCCAACAAGAAGATGGCCGGCAAGTAGCGAAAACCCGCGAGGGGTTTGCGGAGCGCGAGGGTTTTAAGCGGCGTGAAGATTTTACGCGGCGCGAGGTTTTATTGAAGCGCAAGGTTTTATTGAAGCGCAAGGTCTTATTGAGGCGAGAGGTCGTATTAAGGCGAAAGCTCGTACTAAGGAGGGAAAATTCGCTTGGCTAAAAGAACCGTCCGCAAGGGCAAGAAGCGCGAAAAGAAAAATATAAGCTATGGGGTGGCGCATATTTACTCCACCTTCAACAACACGATCATGTGCATCAGCGACAAGGGAGGCAACGTTCTCTCCTGGGCCAGCGGCGGCAACGTGGGGTTCAAGGGAACGCGCAAATCCACGCCGTTCGCGGCGCAGATAGCGGCTCAGCAGGTGGCCAAAGGCGCGCAGGAAGCAGGTATGCAGGAGATAGACGTCATCGTCAAAGGCCCGGGGCCGGGCCGCGAATCCGCTATTCGTTCCCTTCAGGCGGCGGGTCTCCAGGTGAACCAGATCAAGGACGTCACCCCCATTCCCCACAACGGATGCCGTCCCCCCAAGAGACGCCGCGTCTAGGAAACATGCGATATGCTGGAAACGTTGGAAATCTTACGCCCTGAAATCAGAGTGGAAGAGAGTACCACCACCCGAGGCCGCCTGATTCTCGAGCCGCTGGAGCGGGGGTACGGTATGACGCTGGGCAACGCCCTGCGCCGCGTGCTGCTTTCTTCTATCAAAGGCGCGGCGGTGACGTCGGTGCGCATCGAAGGGGTGCTCCATGAATTCAGCACCACTCCGGGCGTGCGCGAGGACGTTATAGAGATCCTGATGAACCTGAAGCACGTTCCGGTTCGTTCCCGCAGCAAGGAAGTGCGCGTGCTCCGGCTGGAATTCGACGGGCCGGGGACTGTGACGGCCAAGGACATTCAGGGCGACAGCGAGGTCGAGTTCGTCGACCCCGGCGCGAAAATCTGCACTCTGGAGGAGGGAGCCCGCCTGCTGATGGAGATTTACATCGAGCAGGGGCTGGGGTACCTCTCTTCGGAACGTCCGCGGCCGAACTACCTGCCGGTGGACGCGCTCCTCACCGACGCCGTTTTTTCTCCCGTTTCGCGGGTGAACTATGAGGTGGAAGCGGCTCGCGTTGGCCAGAGGACGGACTATGAGCGGCTGATCCTCGACCTCTGGACGAACGGCGTCGTGACGCCGGAAGCCGCCGTCTGCGAGGCGGCTCAGATCATCAGGACATATTTCGGCCACGTTGTGGCGGATCTCGAAGAAAAACAGGGTATTGAGCTCGGCGCGGAGGTCCCGGGTCCCGGGCCCGACCGTTTGCTCATACGCCCGTCCCTCGGAGATTCGGACTACATGAACCGGCCCGTGCGTGAGCTGGAACTCTCGATCCGCAGCGAAAACTGCCTTCTGCGCGGGGGTATACACACCATAGGCGACCTTTTGCAGAAGAGCAGAGACGACCTTCTCAAGATCCGCAATCTGGGCAAAATATCCCTGAAGGAGATCGGGGAGAAGCTCGACGACGTGGGGCTGAGGCTCCGCGAAAAGAGTCAGGCGAAAACATCGAAGGAGGATTGATGTCCCATGAGACACCGTATGGATCATAGAACACTGGGACGGTACGGAAGCCACAGGGTGATGATGCTGTCCAACATGGCCGCCAGCCTTTTTCTGGCCGGGCAGATCAGGACGACCGTCACGCGCGCCAAAGAGCTGCGGCGGGTGGTGGAAAAGCTGATCACCCGCGCCCGCGGCGGCACCGTTCAGGATCGCCGTATCGTGCGCTCCCGTATGCCCCACAAAGAGGCGGCTGTCAGGCTTTTTAACGAGCTGGCCCCGCGCTACGCGTCCTTCGACAAGGGCGGTTACACGCGTATCGTTAAGCTGGGCAATCGGGCGGGGGACGGAGCCCCCATGGCCATTATTCAGCTGATCGAGAAATAGGTTTGTCCCGTTCGCGCGACGCCGTTATTGCTCTGGAGTCCGTTGCCTTTTCCTACGGCGATACCGGGGAGGTCCTCTCGGGGATCTCGCTGGAGGTCTCGAAGGGAGAGAGGGTCGCCGTTCTGGGGCATAACGGTTCCGGCAAATCGACACTCGTCAAAATTATGGGCGCTTTGCAGATTCCGACGCAAGGCGCCTGTTTCGTGTGCGGGTATGACACCTCCGACGGCGCGTCGCTCCCCGAGATTCACAGGCGCGTGAGCCTCGTCTTTCAAAACCCGGAAAGCCAGATTGTGGGCGCGGTGGTCGAGGACGACGCCGCCTTCGCCCCGGAAAATCAGGGGATCGATCCCCGTGAAATCGAGCGGAGAATTTCATGGGCTTTGGAGAAAGTTGGGCTCGCGCACAAGCGAGGCGCTCTTTCTTCCGCCCTGTCGGGCGGGGAGAAGCAACGGCTGGCCTTGGCCGGCGCTCTGGCGGCCGACGCCGTCTGTCTGGTTCTGGACGAGCCGACCGCGATGCTGGACCCCGAGGGACGCGCCGAGGTGGAAAACGTTCTGCGCGATATTCACGCCTCCGGCACGACGATCGTGCAGGTCACGCACCGTATGGAGGATGTCCTTCAGGCGGACCGCGCTCTGGTGCTCTCTCGCGGCCGATGGCTCTGGCAGGGCCGAAGAGAGGATTTTTGGAAGGACGCGGAGTCCCTCGGCTTTTCCCTCCCCCCCCTCCTGACTCTCCGTCGCCGCCTCGCCAGGGTCGCCAGGGCCGGGGGCCCTGGACCCGTTATGGGTATGGTGGAAGCGGCAGAAAGCGCCCTCCCGTTGGTCGGGGATAACGTGTCTCTTTCCCGACCAGCGGGAGGCCGTATACACCTGCCCCCACCCGACCCCCTAACGAGTCCAGGGCCCGCGGCCCTGGCGGTCGGTGAACTTTGTTATAGTTTTGATTTGAGCACTCCGCTGGAGACGCAGGTGTTGAAGGAGGTCTCCTGTTGTATTCCTCAGGGGAGCTGGGTATCCGTTCTGGGGCGGACGGGCAGCGGAAAATCGACTTTGATCCAGCACCTGAACGGGCTGTATAAGATTCAGAAGGGCGAGATTTTAATGGATGGGAAGCCGCTCCCTCAGGAGGGTCCGGCTGTCCGTCTCCTGCGGCGCCGGGTGGGGCTGGTCTTTCAGACCCCGGAAGATCAGTTTTTTTCGCCGACCGTTCGCGAGGAGTTGGCTTTCGCGCCCCGCAACTGGGGCTTCTCGCCCGAGGAGACCGATTCCGCCGTCGAGGACGCGCTGAGAAGCGTCGGGTTAGGGGAGGAGTATTTCGGCCGGAACCCGCTCTCTCTTTCCGGAGGCGAGCGGCGTCTTGTCGCGATCGCGTCCGTTCTCTCCGCCGGCCCCGAGTGCCTCGTGCTGGACGAGCCCACGGCCGGACTGGACATCCGTTACCGCGGGGAGGTCGTGGCGCTCCTTTCGAGACTTCGGGCGGAGGGCAGGACGGTCGTCACGGTGACGCACGATTTTGAAATGGCCTTCGAGCACAGCGACCGGCTGATCGTGATGTCGGACGGGTCGAAGCTGTGCGAGGGCCCGGTGCGCGAGGTCCTGCCGGTTCTGTTGCGGGAGCAGCGCGCCTTTATGCCGGAAATTTTGCAGGTGTCGGACATCCTGCGGGAAAAGGGCCTGGACGTGCCGCTGACCTGGGACGTCGATACGCTCTGCCGCGCGCTGTTCCCGACGCCCCAAGAGTGAAGCGCAGGGCACCTGAACCCAACGGCAAGGGCATTCGGATTCCGCGGCCGATTCAGCTAAAGCAGCAAGAATCGCAACAACCACCACAGGGCATTAAAATAGTTCCGCTGAACCCCGGCTCCTGTGGCATATACCCGAATTAAACGGCTTTGGGCTGGGGCGTAGCCCGATTGCGCCGCTTTCAGATAATATTGGGCAGCCAGGGCATTATCCTTAGAAACACCACCCATTGCGGGAAATATGGCATCATGCACCTCTCCTAATTTGAACACAACCTCTGGGTCACCGTCGTTCTCGGCAACTTTAAGCCTGTCGACAATTTCTGCCGTATCCAGTTTCCAGTTTCCAGTATCCGTTCAAGGGAGTAAGGAAGTAAAATTCATTAGTGCTTGTTACATCTAGATTTATAAATTCACTCTCAATTTGCACATCTTTTGCTTGATAGGGAAACCTTTGAGATAAACCGAGTTATAGTAAGGATTAATGAAAATCAACTTTTACCCCCCTTGAACGGATACAGTTTCCATTTCGATTCGTTTTTCAGAATGGCGCGAAGCAAAAAGGTAACCGTTCAAACCTCGTATACCATGTTCAGTTAAAACAGGCGTTTATCGCAGGGGGGCATGCTCCGCGCAAATTGCCGCGCGGATAGGCGGCCGACACAATTCGCTTCGCTCATTGGTCGTCTGCCTAAGTGAAGGAGCGCAGCGGCTGAACGAGCTCTGCCCCCCTGCATCTTGACCGTTTACAAAATTACATGAAAAAATCGATGAGGTCCGGGTACAGCAGATCCTGCCCGACGATGTAGCTGTCGTGTCCGTGGCCGTCCATGATCTTCAGCGTCGCGTCGGGAAGCGCGCTGACGAGATCCGTAAACGTCTCCGGCTTGTAGATGTCGTTCTCCGCGGCGATTACGAGAACGGGAACGCCGACGCCCTTCACCGCGTCCAGCTCGATATGGGGCTCTTCCAGCATCAGCTTGAACAGGGGGTCTTTTGTTTCCTCGTAAGCGTTTTTCACAAACCAATAGCTTTCCTCGGTGAAGTCTTCCGGTTTCAGATTTACCCCCAGCAATGCCATTCTGCTCACCGTTTCGCCGTGATTCATCGCGAGGATCAGGCTTATGATGGCGCCGTCGCTGAAGCCGACAAGCGCGACCCGCCCCAGGTTCAAGACTTCGATGAACCTGTAAATATCCTCGGCCATCGTGTCGTATGAGTAATCGTCCGTTTTTTCGCTTTGGCCGTGATTTCTGCTGTCGACGGCGTATACCGTGAAGTCGCTCTCCAGCTTTGCGGACAGCTCGTCAAAAATATGGTGGTCTTCGCCGTTGCCGTGCAGCAGAATCATCGGCGGGCCCGTCCCGCTCTTTTCGTAAAAAAGCGCCGTTTCACCCGTATGGACAATCATAATGCTTCGCTCCTTTCAGAATGCTCCGTTCATACTTTCCGCCTGCAAGCGGTCGAACTGGAGGCGGTGGAGGCGGGAGTAGAGTCCGCCCTCGCGCAGAAGGGACTCGTGGGTTCCCTGCTGGACGATGCGGCCGGCCTCCAGAACCAGAATGCGGTCGGCGCTCCGCACGGTCGAGAGGCGGTGCGCGATGACGAAGGACGTCCGCCCCGCCATCGCGCGGTCCATGGCCTCCTGAACCTGGCGCTCCACCTCCAGGTCCAGCGAGGACGTGGCCTCGTCCAGAATCAGAATGCGCGGGTCGCGCACGACGGCGCGCGCGATGGCCACCCTCTGCCTCTGGCCGCCCGAAAGCGTGACGCCCCTTTCCCCGATCTCCGACTCGTAGGCGTCGGGGAGGCCCATGATGAATTCGTCGATGCCCGCAACCTTCGCCGCGGCCCGGATGACCGTGATAAAAGACGAGGAAGATGGGGAAGACGGAGTCCCGGCGGGGGTCGGTTCCGGCAGGCCGTAGGCGATGTTGAACGCGAAGGTTCCCTTCATCAGCACCGACTCCTGAGGAACGATGCCGATCTGCCTGCGCAGTTCGGACAGGTCGAGTTCCGCGGCGTCCTGCCCGTCGATCAGGACGCGCCCGGAGTCGGGGGCGTAAAAACGGGGGATCAGGTCGACGAGCGTGGACTTGCCGGACCCCGTGGGGCCGACGACGGCGATTTTCTCCCCGCTTCGCACCTCGATGTCGATGTTTTTCAGAACCGCCTGTCCGGGGACGTAGGAAAAAGAGACGTTTTCAAACGTCACGCGCCCCGTCAGGCGCCCGGGGCTGCGTCCGGCGGAGCCCTCCGCCTCCGTCGGGGAGTCCAGAACGGCAAAAATGCGCTCGGAGGCCGCGAGACCCGTTTGCAGGGCGCTCATGCTGTTCATGAGAACGCGGATCGGCTGAACCATGAAGGCGATGTAGCCGATGAAGGCCACCAGAGCGCCGGGCGAAAGCTCTCCCGCCAGCACATCGCGCCCGCCGTACCAGAACACGGCCGCCAGAGCCGCGATCAGAAAGACCTCGATCACGCCGGCCAGAAACGCCTGCACGCGCACGGCGTGGATCAGCGCGTCGAAGTTCTCCAGATTGCTCCTGCGGAAGCGCCCGAGCTCCAGCTCCTCCGTCGCGAACGCGCGCACGACGCGGATGGCGGAGAAAGCCTCCTGCACGACGGCGGTGAGGTCCGCCAGCCGCTCCTGCACGCGGTGCCCCGCCAGGCGGAGCCGACGGGCCGCGAAGGTCAAAAGCCACGTGACGACGGGGAGAACCGTGAGGGTGATCAGGGAAAGGCGCCAGTTGATGTAGAAAATGAAGCCGAGCATCCCGAAAAACGTCACGCCGTTGAGCACGATGTTGACGAAGGTGCTGGTGACCAGATTCTGGAGCGTCGCGACGTCGCCGGTAATGCGGCTCATCAGGTCGCCCACGCGCGAGGCGTGGATGCGGCGCAGGGACATGCGCTGCATGTGGTCGTAGAGCGCGACGCGGATGTCCATGACCACGCGCTGTCCCACCCAGTTCATGAGGGTCTGCTGCCCGTAGAGCGCCGCCCCTTTCAAAGTGAAGATCGCCACGACGCTGACGCACAGGATGTTCAGCACGGCCGTGTTTTTGGAGATCAGCACGTCGTCCACCACGCTTTTGAAAAGCCAGGGCGGCAGGACGTTCATCGCGGAGGCGGCGACCATGCAGAGAACGGACCTCGCGAAAGGGCCCGCGTAGGGAGCCGCGTACCGGGCGAGGCGGAAGACGACCGGCCGCGTCATGGCCTTTGCGAAGACTGC
>JAISMH010000054.1 GCA_031276855.1 Synergistaceae bacterium | reverse complement strand
GTTCCTCCTTTTTGACAAAAATCTTTGACAAAAATTGTTCTCCCGGAAATCGGCATATCGTGAACACGCGTGAAATACTATCTTAACCGCCCGGTCCTGTCAAGCCCGTTGTTGTTCGTCTGTGATAATGTCATCTCCGTGGTAAAATTAAAAAGCGGACATGATGAAAATTGCCGCTTCCCGGCCGAGACCGCGGCGAACGTTTTCGGCCGGGCGATTCGCGAAGGAGCGTGACGAGGGATGTACGCGATCGAAAATAAAGACACTCGCCCCCAGTACAATCTGGCGCTGGAGGAATACCTCTGTCTTCGGGCCATTCGCGACGGGTCCCGGTTCTTCATGCTGTGGCAGAACGAGCCCTCCATTATCGTGGGGCGTTTCCAGAACACGCTGGAAGAGATCGACGCGCCGTTTGTCGAAAAACGCCGCATTCACGTGGTACGCCGCAACTCCGGGGGAGGCGCGGTGTATCACGACCTGGGGAACATCAATTACAGCTTCGTCGTGCCGGACGCCGGGGACTTCGACTTCGCCTTCTTCACCGAGCCCATCATCCGCGCTCTGGCGGCCTTGGGAGTCCGGGCCGAGCTGTCGGGGCGCAACGACCTCGCTATCGACGGCAGAAAGGTTTCCGGCGGCGCTCAGTACCGAAGGGGCGGAGTCATGTTGCACCACGGAACTCTCCTCTACGACACCGACCTCGAGATTTTGTCCCAGGCCCTGCGTCCCTCCGAAGACAAATTCCAGAGCAAAGCCGTCAAATCCACCCGCGGCAGAGTGGGGAACATCAAGCCCTTTCTGCAAACGCCTTTGCCGGTGGGCGAATTTCAAAAACGCCTGCAGGACGGCATTCGGGATTTGACGCCTTTGACATTGGACGAACGCGCTTTGAGCGGTGTCGAGAAGCTCCGCGCCGAGAAATATTCCTCCTGGGAGTGGAACTACGGCGCTTCGCCCCGTTTCACGGAACGCAAGAAAAGGCGCTTCCCCTGGGGGGGAGTCGAGGCATTTCTGGTCGTCGACGAAGGCACGATCTCCGAGTGCTCGTTTCGGGGAGATTACTTCGGCAGCGGAGAGTACGCGCCGCTCCTGTCGCGCCTCGCCGGCCGCCCTTACACGCGGGAAAGCGTCACTCAGGCCCTCGAAGGTTTCGACACCCACGCGCTTTTTGCCGGTTCTTCCCCCGCCGACCTGGCCGCTCTGCTCGCCCCGGAAATATAGCCGATACAGCCGATCAACTTAAAAAGCACTCATCAACTTAAAAAGCACTCAATCGGCGGCGATCAAAGAGGGGTAAAGAAACGGCTTTCCCCGCGCCGCCTTCTTTTTATCCCACTCGTCGAGCAGTCTCACGGCCAGATTCGCGACCTGAATGCTCGAATCCGCCGTCTTTCCGTCGTACTGAAAAGAATCGTCCGCGCGGTTGGCCACAACGGTGAAAACGGCCCCCGCGCGGAGCCCGTAGAGGGAGCTGACGGTGAACACCGTGGCGGCCTCCATCTCGAAGGCAAGCACGCCGGCCGCCTGCATGTCCCGCAGGATGGCGTTCGCGGAACTCTGCGCGTAGCCGCCGACGCCCGGACGCCCCTGACCGGGAAAGAACGACGCCGCCGTGCAGACCGGCCCCACGTGATACGGACAGCCGACCCGCTCCGCGGCCTCGATGAGCGCGAGTACCGTCTCGTAGTGCGCCGCCGCGGGATAGGCGTTGATCACGTAATCGTCGCTCGTGCCGTCCCGGCGCACGGCGGCCGTGCAGACGATCAGGTCTCCGGGCGCGATCCGCTTCTGCATCGCGCCGCAGGTTCCCACGCGAATGAGGGTGTCGCAGCCGATCTCGGCGAGGTCTTCCAGCGCGTTGGCCGTCGACCCGCCGCCCACCCCGGTGGAACAGGCGGAAATATCCACCCCCCCCACTCTGCCGGTCCATGTCGCGTGTTCGCGCGAGTCGGCCGCTTCATGTCCCTCGTCCCAACCCGCCGCGATCTGAGGCACCCTCTTGGGGTCCCCCGGCAGGAGACAAAAACGCGCGACCTCCCCCCTGCGGCACCGAATATGATACTGACGCCCTTCCTCGTCCGTGGGACGCTCCGCGCCCGACCATTCTTTACGCGACATCACTCAACCTCCTCCCAGGGCCGGAGGCCCTGGACCCGTTATAAAAACCTCACTGAACCGGCATTGGTTCTGCTTTGATTTTACTGCCAGAATTTGGAGTCTATACCCTTATCATGGTAAGCTCATCGAACATTAACACTAAACTCGTATCGGCGGGGCAATTTCATTATACGTCAAGTTATACGGAATTTTCCCCCTTATATTACCCTTGAACGGATACCTCTGCCGGCCGGACCCGAACCGGCGTCCAAAAGACGGGGTTCGGGTTATAATCGCTCCTGAAACGGAAGCGCCCAAACGGCTCTTTGCCGGCACCGGAAAGGAACAGACAGGGGTAACCGTTCAAACTCCGTATATCATATTCAATTGAAACAGGCGTTTACCAGACAGGGAGGAACAGATATTGCGCGATTTTGACTTGGTTGGTTCTATTGTGGCTTCTATTGCGGGTTCTATTTCGGGCGTTTCGGGGGAGATTCTGTCATGACGGCCGCTCAAAGGCGCGTCCTGATCGTCTTGGCGATTCTGGTTCTCGCCGCCGGCGGGGTGTTTCTCTACAACGTCGGCGCCTTGATCGCTCTGATGAAAAGCGTCACGGGCTGGCTGGTGGCGACGATCGGGAAACTGGGCTACGCGGGGATCGTCGCTCTGATGTTCCTGGAGTCCTCGTTCTTTCCCTTTCCGAGCGAGGTGGTGCTGCCGCCCGCGGGCTATCTCGCGTGGAAAGGAGAGATGTCCTTCGCCGCCGTCGCGGCCTGCGGAATCGGAGGGAGCATTCTGGGCGCGGTCTTCAACTATTGGTTCGCCCTGCGGTTCGGGCGGCCGTTTCTGATCCGGTACGGCCGGTACTTTTTCGTCTCGGAGGACTCCATCGAAAAGGCGGACGCCTTTTTCGCGCGCCACGGGCACATCAGCACGCTGGTGGGACGCCTTCTGCCCGTCATTCGGCAGTATATCTCCCTCCCCGCCGGGATCGCCCGCATGAAGCTCGACGTCTTCATCCTCTACACCTCCGTCGGGGCCGGGCTGTGGGTCGTCATTCTGACGCTCGCGGGCTACCTGCTCGGCGAGCATCAGGACCTGCTCGAACGCTATCTGCGCGTGCTGACGATCGCGAGCGTCGTGTGCGCGGTTTCTCTGGCCGCGGGATACCTGTTTCTGTATCGCCGGTCTCTCCGAAAGTCAGGACGCTGAGCCCGCCGCCGAACGCCCGGCCGCGGAGTTCGCGGCGTCCTGAGAATCCGCGGCGGGAAGCGAGATGAAAACGCTTGTCCCGTTCGCGTCCGCGCGCCGGGAGATCACGAGGCCGCCGCCGTGAGCCGCGACCACCCGGCGGGCGAAGGCCAGTCCCAGCCCCGTGGAGCCCCAGCCGGATCTCCCCGGCCCTTTGGGGGCATACCCCGGGCCGTTGTCGAGGATCTCGATCTCCAGAAAACGGACGTTCCTTCGGACGCGAAGCTCGATGCCCCGCGCGCCCGCCGAGCGGTTGGCCCGCCACGCGTTGTCCAGAACGCCGAGCAGCGCGCGCGTGAGGCGTATCCCGTTGACGCTGAAGTAAGCGCCGGCGGCGTCCGGGTCAAGGGACAGATTCACCTCCCCGCCCCACGGAAACGGCCGGACATGCTGTTCGAGGCTCTCGAAGAACGACCGAACCGGGACCGCCTGCCTCCGCTGCTCGTGGAGAATCTCCTCGACGATGCGCTCCATGTAGCCCGCCGCTGCGAGCATAATGCGGATTTTTTCCGGCGCGCCGTTCCCGCTTGGGTCCTCGCGGAGCATCATGGCCGTCGTCTTCACGGCCGCGAGGGGATTTTTGAGGTCGTGCACCAGATTGTGTACGTCCACCATGCTGACCTGCCGGATGCCCTCGTCCTCGCGGTCCTGGAGCGGCTCGTACCTCCAGAGGCGCCGCACCCGGCTCAGCCGGAGGGAATACTTCGCCAGAAGCCAGGTGGAAAGCGAGGCCCCCATCGTGAAACTCAGGAACAGCGCCGTCCCCGCCATGGCCGCCACGGCGGCATCCCTCTGAGTCCTGGGGCTCCCGCCCGGAAAGGGCACGGGCATGGGCACGGGTGTGGAAATGGAAATGGAAAACTCCGCGTTGTACGGAGGCAGCGCGGGCAGCAGCTCCAGGCTCTGGAAGGAGTAGACCCACAGCAGCATGGCCACCCCCTTGTCCGTCCCCTCCTCGATGTTCAGCGTCAGAAGCTGGAAAAGAACGGTCAGCATGACGACAAAAAAGATATTGAGGGGAAAGACGACCTGAAGGTATCCGGAAAACAGGGGCGGGATCGTCCAGCTCGCCCATATCCCGGCGGAGGAAAGGACAAGGTTGGCGAGGAGCTCCCCGCGCCGGAAATAATTGCCCGCGCCCTGCCCGATCAGCACCCACCCCAGGAGCAGCAGAAATACCTGAGCGCCGTGTACGAAGAGCCCGAATGCCGCGCAGTAAAGAGCGACCTCGAAATTTCGCTCCGTCAGATGTTCGGCAAGGTGTTCGGCGTACCGGTTTCCGCTGTAAAGCAGAAACGCCCCCAGCGCCAGAATCAGCAGACCGGACGCCATGTGGTTGAAAGACCCCCGTTCTTCGAGGGGAAGCAATTCTTCGAGAAAAAGCATTTTTCGGTCCTGCATCGAAACACCCCGTGCGGATAAAGATAAAAATTCAGGTAAAGGCAGACGCTTCACGGCTTCAAATCGGACCGCACCCGGCAGGCCGGAAAAATCGCGCGGTTACCCTATAATATAGTAAGGCTCCGGCAAAGTCTTACGCATAACCCACGAGCATTGTGCCTGCCGCGGGCTCTTAATTCTGCCCTCACGCAGGACTTCCTCATGCAGGATTGCTTATGGAAGGTTAATCATTTCAAGGAAACGGGGCTTTGAGCATGGAATTGGGACTGGAATTGGGATTGGAATTGGAATTGGAAGAGGGTTCTAAAACGGAAACCGCGGCGAAAGCGTATGACGCGCTCTCCCTGTCGTACGGAGAATGGCTGGATCTGACCGTCAACGTCTGGAAAGAGCCCCGATTCAGGGCCGACCAGATCTGTCAGTGGATATACGCCAAAAAGGTCTTCGACTGCCGCGCGATGACGAACCTTTCGAAGACCCTGCGGGAGAAACTGCTCCGCGAATCGCTGATCAGGGTTCCCCTTCAGGTGGGGGAGCGGAAATCGCGGGACGGAACGCGCAAATACCTGTGGCAGACGGAAGACGGGCAGCGCGTCGAGTCCGTGCTTCTGGATCACGCCAACCACACGACGGCCTGCGTCTCCACCCAAGCCGGATGCCCCCTGTCCTGCGTTTTCTGCGCCACGGGACAGGCGGGCTACGCGAGGGACCTCACCGCCGGGGAAATCCTCGGGCAGTTTCTGACGATGGAACAGCGGCTCGGGCGGGACATCAACAACATCGTCTTCATGGGCATGGGCGAACCGCTGCTCAACGAGGCTCACGTGCTGAAAAGCATTCGGGTCCTGAACCACGCCAAAATGCGCAACCTAGGGGGGCGGCACATCACCGTCTCCACGTCGGGCATCGTCCCCGGCATCCGAAACCTCGCGGACTTCGAGGTCCCGGTGCGCCTGTCCGTGTCCCTGCACGCGCCCAACGACGCCCTGCGCACCAAGCTCATGCCCGTGAACAAACGCTATCCCCTCTCGGAGCTGGTCGATGCGATGCGCCATTACAAAAAGCGGACCGGAGAGCGCGTCACGGTCGAATACACCCTGATCGAAGGGGTGAACGACGACCCCCAGCTCGCCTTCGAAATGGGGGCTCTCCTGGACGGCCTGGGGGTCTACGTCAACGTCATTCCCTACAATCCGACGGGCACAGTCCCTTCAGGCATGACCGAACTCAGGCGCCCGTCCGAGGCGCGGATCAAGGCGTTCTGCGCGGCGCTGACGGAGCTTTCCATCGAGTTCGAAATCCGCCGCGAAAAGGGAAAGGACATTCTGGCGGCCTGCGGCCAGCTGGCGGGGGAGCTGAAGAGGTGAACCGGGCGGTCGGCAAAACCTGCCCCCTCACTTTTTGATCAGGTTTCTCCCCACGGTGTAGCCGGCGGACAGGAACTCTCCGAGTCCGAAGTACTCCCCGCCCGGCATGTAGGCCAAGGGATCGATCTTTCCCGCGTCCACCTTGCCGCCGCCGCGCAGGGCCTCTTCCTCGATCCAGCAGGCCACGATCTGTCCCACGAACAGGTCGTGGCTGCCCACCTCCAGAACGTGCGTCACCTTACACTCCATGGAGACGGGAAACTCCGCCACCAGAGGCGCGTCCACAACCTCCCCTTTCAGGGGCGTCAGGCCGGCGCTCTCGAATTTGTTCACGTTCCTGCCCGAGACGATGCCCGCGTAATCCGCCTCCGTCAGGTACTTTTTCGAGGGCACGTTCACGGTGAAAACCCTGCGCTCCGTAATGGCCGCGTGAGAGTAGCGATCCTTGCGCAGGGACACCTGCACCGCCGGCGGCTCGGAACAGCAGACGCCCGCCCACGCCAGAGTTATCAGGTTCGGTTTCCCCGTCCCGTCGTAAGTCCCGACCAGAACGACAGGCGTCGGATAAAGCCCCAGCCGGGCCCCGATGTTCTTCTTCAAAATGCAGCCCCTCCTTCAAAATGCAAACCCTTCTTCATGAAATGCAAACCCTTCTTCAAATTAACCGGAAGTATCATTATAATCATTATAAAACAGACGGCAGGGAAAACGAGCTTCGATTTCCCGCCGGATATCTGGATTTCTTAAACACTGCTGATTTCTTAAATACTTACTTAATGAAGGAGCCGAAGAAAAAAGTGATGTCTCTGTCTGCCGGCAACAAAAGATGGCTCTGCCTGATCGACGCCGTCGTTCTTTTCCTGTTTCTGGGACTTGTCTACGCGTGGTCCAACTTTGCGGGGCCTCTGGAGGCCGAGTTCGGCTGGGTCCGGGCGGAGACCTCTCTGGTTTTTTCCCTCTGCATGTCCTTCTTCTGCCTCGGCGGGCTCGCCTCGGGCTTTCTTCTGCGCAGACACTCCCCGACGCCGGTTCTGCTGCTCTGCGCCGTCTGCGTGCCGGCCGGTTTCGTTCTGGCCTCCCGCGTCAGTTCCCTCGCGGGGCTCTACGCGGCCTACGGCGTGCTGGTCGGCTTCGGCATCGGCTTGGGCTACAACTGCGTCATCAGCACTCTGCTCAAATGGTTTCCCGAAAAACCGGGGTTCATCTCCGGCGTCGTCCTTCTGGGCTTCGGATGGGGCGGCTTGGTACTCGGCACGCTCAGTTCCTCCATGACGTCCGCCTTCGGCTGGCGCTTCACGTTTCTCTGCCTGGGGGCCGCGTTCGCGTTCCTCATAGTCTTTTCCACCCTGTTCATCAGGAACCCGCCGGCCGCCTCCGGCCCGGCGCGCTCCCCTGCGTCCGCCTCCGGCGACGGAGGCTCCGAGATGACCGCGGCGCAGATGCTTCGAAGGCGCTCCTTCTGGATCTACTTCTGCTGGACGACGCTGCTCGCCGCCGCGGGGCTCGCCCTGCTGGGGCATTCGTCCCTTCTGGCCGGCGACATGGGGGGAAGCCCGGCGCTCGCCTCGCTGCTCACGGGCGCCGTCTCCGTCTCCAACGGGTCGAGCCGCCTGATCATGGGCTTTCTGTACGACAAAATCGGGCGCAGAAAGTCGATGTACGCCGTCAGCCTCGGGTGCAGCGCCGCCTTCCTCCTCATTCTTCTCGCGCTGGAGACCCGAAGCCTGGCCCTGTTGACGGCCGGGTATGTCTGCGGCGGGCTCTCCTTCGGCGGAATCGTCCCCATCAACTCCGCGGTGTGCCATTCATTCTATGGAAGAGAAAACTACGCGATGAACTTCTCCGTCATCACGCTTCACATGCTCGTCTCGTCGTTCCTCGGCCCCATGCTGGCGGGCGGGATGCAGACGCTGACCGGCTCTTTCAGCGGCGTGGCCGCCCTCATGTCGCTTTTCGGCGCGGTGAGTTTCGTGCTGAGTTCTCTCCTGAAAAAAGCCTGATATAAAAGGCCGGACAGCAAGCGCGGCTGTACGCCTTTACCGGGTGTAAAATTCGGCGGCGGCGTCCGCGAGACGCTCCTGCTCTTCGGCCAGGAGTCCGTTGAAGACGGGCAGAGCCAGAGACTCCCGCGCGAGACGCTCCGACTCCGGGAAGGCGCCTTCTTTGTACCCCCGGAAGGCGAAGCATTTTTGCAGGTGCAGAGGCAGGGGATAGTACACGCGGGCCGAGATTCCCCGCTGTTCGAGGAATTCCATCAGCGCGTCGCGCCTTTTGGCCCGGATGACGTATTGATGGTAGATGTGGCAGTTCCCCGCGAGCTCCGCCGGAAGCGTCACGTGTTCCCCGACGAGCCCCCTCGCCCCGAAGAGCAGGCGGTAGCGGTCGGCGAGAACGCGGCGCTCCGCGTTCCATGCCTCCAGACGGCGGAGCTTCACCCTCAGAATCGCGGCCTGAATCGCGTCGAGGCGGCTGTTGAGCCCCACTTCCTCGTGCAGGTACGTCGTCCCCGCCCCGTGGACGCGCAGCTTCCGAAGCCTCTCCCCCACGCGCGGGTCCGCGGCCACGGCCATTCCCGCGTCCCCGCAGGCCCCCAGGTTCTTTGTGGGAAAGAACGAGTAACACCCGATGTCCCCCATGACCCCGGCCCTCAAAACCGCGTTCGCGGCTTTGGCGTTCTCGTCTTCGATTCTTCGCCAGGCGCCGAACGCCTGCGCCGCGTCCTCGACGACGGCGACGCCCCGTTCGCGGCAGAACGCCGCAATCTCCTCGACCGGAACCGTCTGCCCGAACAGGTGTACCGGCAGAAAGACCTTCGTCTTTGCGGTGAACTTCGCGGCGGCCTCCTTCAGGTCGATGTTGCAGGTCGCGGGGTCGATGTCCGCGAAAACCGGAACGGCACCCAGGCGCGTGATGCAGCTCGCCGTGGCGAAAAAACTGTAGGGCGTCGTCACGACTTCGTCGCCGGGCCCGACGTCCAGGGCCATCAGAGCCAGAAGCAGGGCGTCCGTCCCCGAGGCGCAGCCCACGGCCGTTCGGTCCGCGACCGTTCCGCTCTCTAAGTAGCTTTCCACGTCCTCCTCGAACGCCCGAACCTCCGGCCCCAGAATGAACGACTGAGATTCGAAGACTCTTTCCAGCGCCTCGTTGATTTCGTCCCTGATCGCCGCGTAGCTCCGCTTCAAATCCAGAATCGGCAGTTTATCGGCCATGCCGGCATCCCCTTTTCGTCGATTGAGTTTCAGTCCTTATAATATTATCCGGTGTTTCCGGCCGATTGTGGCGCGGGCCCCCTCACTTCTCACTTCGTCCCGCCCCGCCGCTCTCCGCCCGCAGCGACCGCAGGACGGAGGGCAGTTCGTCCGCGATCTCCGAGGCTAAAATCCCGTCCACTCCCCCGCGGGCTCTCAGACGCGCTCCCGCCATGCCGTGCAGGGTTCCGCCGAGACAGGCCGCCTCGAACGGTTCGAGCCCCTGCGCCAGAAAAGCTCCGATACAGCCGGAAAGAACGTCGCCGGAGCCCGGAACGGAGAGTTCCGGCCCCCCCTGGTTCAGCCGGGCCGTTTTCAGGGAGCGCCCGTTCCACGCGGCGACAAGCGTTCCCTCTCCCTTCAGGAGGACGCAGCCCCACCGCCGCGACAGGCGTTCCGCCGCCTCCGCGCGGTTTCGCCGGACCTCCCCGGGCTCCGCCGCCAGCAAACGCGCGGCCTCCCCCTCGTGGGGGGTCAGGACGGCGTCCCGCCGCGAATGCAGGCCCTCCGGCGAAACGGCGAGCACGTACAGGGCGTCCCCGTCCATCAGAAGGGGTTTGTCCCATTTCTTCCAGAGTTCCGCGGCGAAAGCGACCGCTTCGGGGGCGCGTCCCAGCCCGGGCCCCGCGGCAGCCGCGTTCGTCCGCGGCAGTTCATCCAGCGCGGTCTTCGGCCACGACGCTCTTTCCGCCGGGAGCTGCACCGCTTCCGGGAGGCAGGACGCGCAGACGAGACAGACCTCCGGCAGGGAGAGCAGCGAAACGATGCCGCTCCCGCTGCGCAGCGCCGCCCGCGCGGACAGGATCGGAGCGCCCGGATAATTTTCCGAGCCTCCCGCGACCAAAATCCGCCCCCGATCCGCCTTGTTCATGTCCGAAGGACGGGAAGGCAGCAAACCGCGGGCGTCTTCCGGCCCAAACGCGGACACGCCGGAAACGGTCCGTCCCGCTCCCGAAAAATGCGCCGCCGTCTCCATGAATTTCAATGCCCCCTCGGGAAAGTTTTGATCTTTTTCATCTCAATATAGCACATGGCGCGAGCCGGGGGCGGGCGGCCGGCGGGAACGGCCTGATTGAAAACGGGAGGCTCCCCCTTGCGGAGGAACCTCCCGTTCATGGCCGTCTTCTTATTTTCCCTCTGCTTCAGCGCGCCTTTTTCGCCGCGCTTTTCCGCGCGGCCAGGCACGCCGCCAGAACCGCCAGTATTGTCACTCCCGCGCCGAAGCCCGCGTCGCAGCCGCCGCCTTTTTCCACCACCACAGGCTCCGGCG
>JAISMH010000165.1 GCA_031276855.1 Synergistaceae bacterium | reverse complement strand
TTTAGTGTGAATCGTTATAACAACCAGCTTCATAAATTTGCGGAGGGATTCCCTCAATTTTTGAACCTTGACGACCAGGGGCTGTTCATCATCGGATACCACCACATGCGCCATTGGCTGTGGATGAATAAGGAAGAAAAGAAGGAATGGGAAAGCGAACATTCCGACGCTCCGCGCGCGTACAGGTCTCAAGACAAGCCGGACACAGATCCGGGAAACGCGAAAGAAAAAACTCAGGAGGTCTGAAATGAACCCGATCACGAAACGTTATGATTTTGTCTTGGCGTTCGACGTCATGAACGGAAACCCCAACGGCGATCCCGACGCGGGAAACATGCCGCGCCTCGACCCGGAAACCGGAAAAGGACTCGTCTCCGACGTCTGTCTCAAACGCAAGATACGAAATTATGTGACGCTGGCCAGGCGCAGCCCCGAAACCGGAGCACCCGAAGACGGCTATGACATTTACGTCAAGGAAAAGGCCATCCTGAACCTGCAGCACCAGCGCGCTTATGACGCTTTGAAATTGGAGGGCGCATCCGCCAAAAACGTCAAACAGGGACGCCAATGGATGTGTCAGACTTTTTTTGACATAAGAATGTTTGGAGCGGTGATGTCGACGGGTGTCAACTGCGGGCAGGTACGCGGTCCCGTTCAGATGACGTTCGCCCGGTCGGTGGATCCCATCGCTCTTTTGGATCAATCCCTGACCCGCATGGCAGTCACGACCGAAGAGGAAGCGAAAAAACAGGAAGGCGGCAATCGAACGATGGGCAGGAAAACGATCGTTCCCTACGGCCTTTATGTAGGGTATGGTTTTATTTCTCCTCAATTGGCGTCGGACACCGGTTTTTCGGAAGAGGATCTTCAACTGCTCTGGAACGCCATGAGCAATATGTTTGAAATCGACCGCTCCGCGGCCCGCGGCCTGATGGCGACGCGCAAAATCTTCGTTTTTGAACACGAGAGCCCTCTGGGCAATGCCCCGGCGCACGCGCTTTTCAAATTCTTCGCCCCTCAGAAAAAGGAAGACATTCCCGTTCCGCGGGCTTTTGAGGATTATACGAATGTGGACATAGACGAACAGGAACTCAAGAAGCAATTCCCGAAAGTCTCTTTGCACAAACTGGTCTGATGTTCTCCGACGAAGACCTGCTTCCTCTCTCCGGACTTCAGCATCCGGCGTTTTGCGAACGGCAGCTGCGATTCAACCCCAGGTCCGTAAGGTACGGGCTGGGGTTGGTCAATCAAGCCCCCGGGTTTTCGCCGGCCTCCCAGAAGGCTCGCGAGGCCGCCGCCGCCCGCTCGTAAAACATCCGCGCTTTCTGTTTCTTGTCCCTGATTTTCTGGGGAAAGGCAGGGAACAGGCCCAAGTTCATGTTCATGGGCTGGAAGTTTTTCCTTCCTTTTTCGTCTCCGCCGGAGTCTTGCAGGTAGTGCAGAAGGGAGCCGATGGCGGTTTCGCGCGGCCAGAGGGGCAGGGGACGGCCCTGAAGCAGGCGCGCGGCGTTCACCCCCGCGGCGAGGCCCATGGCCGTGCTTTCCATGTAGCCCTCGACCCCCGTGATCTGCCCGGCCAGGAAAACGCGGCCTTCGCCGTTCCTCAGGCGCAGGTGCGAATCCAGCACGGCGGGGGCGTTGACGTAAATGTTCCGGTGCATCACCCCGAAGCGCACGATGTCGGCGTTTTCCAGTCCGGGAATCATGCGGATCAGCCGCGCCTGCTCCCCCCACTTCAAACCGGTCTGAAAGCCCACCAGATTCAGGAGCGTCCCCTCGCTGTTGTCCTGACGCAACTGCACCGCCGCGTAGGGCTCCCGCCCCGTCCGGGGATCGGGCAGTCCCACCGGCTTCATCGGGCCGAACCGCAGCGTGTCCGTCCCCCGCGAGGCCATTTCCTCTATCGGCATACACCCCTCGAACCAGGAATCCTTCCCGAATCTCATGCCCCGCTCGAACTCGTGAGGCCGCGCGCGCTCCGCGCGGGTCAGAAATCCGTAAAAGGCCAGGTACTCTTCTTTGTTCAGAGGGCAGTTGAGGTAGTCGCTGCCGCGCCCGTAGCGGCCCGCGGCGTAGGCTTTTTCCATGTCCACGGACTCGCGGGTCACGATGGGCGCCACGGCGTCGAAGAAGGAAAGATAATCCTTCCCGATCTTCGCCCGGAGCGCTTCCGCCATCGCGGAGGACGTCAGGGGCCCCGTGGCGGCGATACAGAGCCCCGCTTCGGGCAGGCCCGCCGCCTCTTCGCGGACGAGTTCGACGCGGGGGTGCGACTCGACGCGGGCTGTGACCCGCTCCGCGAAGCGGTCGCGGTCCACGGCGAGAGCGCCGCCGGCGGGAACCCGCGCCGCGCGGGCGCACTCCAGAATCAGGGAACGCCCGAGCGCCAGTTCGGCCTTCAGAATCCCCGCGGCGCTTTCCTCCCCCTCGCCGCCGAAGGAGTTGCTGCACACGACCTCCGCCAGGCGGCCGGTGCCGTGGGCCGGGGTTTGGACGAAGGGGCGCATCTCGTACAGCCTCACGCGAAAGCCGCGCTCCGCCAACTGCCAAGCGGCCTCGCTTCCCGCGAGGCCGCCTCCGATAACGGTAATGTCTGGAACGGCAATGTCTCGGGCGGCAATATCCGATAAAAAAAGCCCTCCGCCCGAAGAATTTTCAATTTCAGGCACCGGAGACCTCTTCCCGCGCCTTGTATCCGCATTCCGGGCAGGCAAGCGTCTTGCCCTTCTTCTGGAGCCCCGCCCCGCATTCGGGGCATTTTTCGCCCGTCGGCTGGTTCCAGGCCACGTAATCGCAGTCGGGGTAGCGCGAACAGCCGAAGAAGGTCTTGCCCTTCTTGCTGCGCCTCTTGACGATTTCGCCGCCCTCCTTTTCTCCGCATTTAGGGCACTTCACCCCGATGGCGGCCAGAATGGCGCGGGTGTAGCGGCACTCCGGGTAGCCGGTGCAGGCGATGAACTCCCCGAAACGGCCGCGTTTCTTGACGAGGGGTTTGCCGCACTGCGGGCAATCCTCGCCGATGGGCTCCGGCTCCGGCAGGGGCACCCTTTCGGCGTCCCGCGCGGTCTCGACGGTCGGGGAAAAATCCTTCCAGAACGTCTTCACCACGTCCAGCCACCTGCGCTTGTCCTCCTCGATCTCGTCCAGCTCCTGCTCCATCCGGGCGGTGAACTCCGCGTCGACGATGGACGCGAGGGAGCCTCTGTCGAAGTGCTTTTTCAGGAATTCGTCCACCGTCATGCCCAGCGCGGTCGGCTGAAGGCGCCTGTCGTCGTTCTTTTCCGCGTAGCCGCGGTCGTAGAGGGTGTCCACGATGGTCGCGTAGGTGGAGGGACGCCCGACGCCGTCCTCCTCCAGGGTCTTGATCAGGGTCGCCTCGGAGTAGCGCGCGGGCGGGCGCGTGAATTTCTGTTCCTTCTCCGCGGAGACGAACGTCAGGGGCTCTCCTTCCCGGGCCGGCTCCAGTCGGTCGCCTTTCAGGTCGAGCGGCCAGACGGCGCTCCAGCCCTCGAAAAGCAGGCTCTCCCCGAGCTGCCTCATGCCGGCGCGCCCCGCGTCCGCCAGAAGCGTGGAGTTCGCGACCACCGCGTCCGTCATCTGGGAGGCGACGAAGCGCCGCCAGATCATGTCGTACAGCTTGAACTGCTCCGGCGTCAGAGCGGCCTTCACGGACTCGGGCGTCAGGGAAACGTCCGTCGGGCGCACCGCCTCGTGGGCGTCCTGGGCGCGGCCGGTCGCCGTGTAAAGATTGGGCTGCGGCGGAAGATAGCGGGAGTCGAACCGCGACGCGATGTGCGCGCGGCAGGCCTCCGTCGCCTCCGCCGCGATTCTCAGGCTGTCGGTTCTCATGTAGGTGATCATGCCCGTGAGGCCCCGTCCGGGCAGGTCGATGCCCTCGTACAGGTCCTGGGCGACGCGCATGGCGCGGCGGGGGGAGAGGCTCAGGCGGCGGGCCGCCTCCTGCTGCATGCTGCTGGTCTTGAAGGGGGGCTGGGGCTTGCGGCGGCTCTCGCGCAGGCGGAACTCCGAGACGACGATCGGGTTCGCGCGGATCTCTTCGAGAAGCGATTCGGCGAACGCGCCGTCCTTGATCAGCAGCGGCAGGGAGTTCTTCCAGAGGCTTTTGCCGTCGAACCGGTCGACCTTCATCTCGTAGGCTCGCCCGTCCGGGGTGTCGGCCTTCACCGTGACGTTCCAGTACTCCTCGGGGACGAAGCGCCCGATTTCGCGCTCGCGCTCGCAGATCAGGTCGAGGGCCACCGACTGGACGCGCCCCGCCGAGAGCCCGTAGCGGATTTTGTTCCAGAGAAGAGGGGAAAGCGTGTATCCCACCAGCCGGTCCAGAATGCGGCGCGCCTGCTGGGCGTCCACCTTGCGCAGGTCGATGGCGGTGGGGTGCGCCACGGCCTCCCGGACAGCGTGAGCCGTGATCTCGTAGAAGCGGACGCGGCACTCGCGATCCAGAGGCACGCCCAGGAGATCCGCCAGGTGCCACGC
This sequence comes from Synergistaceae bacterium, assembly GCA_031276855.1. Lineage (GTDB taxonomy): Bacteria > Synergistota > Synergistia > Synergistales > Aminobacteriaceae > JAISMH01. Next base: position 12,322 of record JAISMH010000165.1, on the reverse strand, counting down.
GATGGCCTCGCCCTCACGGTCGGGGTCGGAGGCCAGAAGAACGCCATTCGCCCTCTGGGAGAGGGCCGTCAGCTCGTTCTTGATGTCGGCCTTGCCCTTGACCAAAATATACTCCGGCGCGAAATCGTGTTCGATGTCGATCGCCATGCGGCTGCGGGGCAGGTCGCGGATGTGCCCGACGCTCGACTTGATGACGTAGCCCGGCCCCAGAATTTTTGAAAGCGTCTTCGCCTTGGAGGGGGACTCCACGATGACGAGCGTCTTCCCGGCCGCCGAGGCCCCGGAAAAGCGCGCGCTCCTGGATTCTGTCGTTTTCGTCCCGGTCGTTTTCGCCCCGGTTTTTTTCGCTTCGGTTTTCTTCGCGGCCGGGGTCTTCGCCGTTCTCGTTCCGGCCGTGCTTTTCGCGCGCGGCGTACCTGGAACCGTTTCGGCTTCGCGCGGCGCTTTCTTCGCCGCGGCGGCCGTTTTTGTTTTTTTCTCCGGTTTCGCCTTCGGCTCCGCCGTTTTCGCTTTCGGCTCCGCGGGCGCCGGGGCGGTTTTACGTGCCGCCATCGTCAGCAGACCCAGGGGCTGAAGGGGAGCGTGGAGGCGGCGGCCGAAAAGGGAATTTTGAACAGGGGGTTCAGGGTCACCGCGTGAAACAGCGCCTCGAACGTCTGAACGTCTATTTGGGAATCGCTCATCGTCCCCAGGACGACCGCCTGCTGTATGACGTTTTCCGTGACGTCCGGCGGCACGGACTGGGAGTCCAGAAGGCAGGAAGCCATCGACTGCGCCTCGACGGAAAGATACCGGCGCTCCAAACCGTGAAAAATTCTTCGCGTGCTCAATTCTTTTCGTTCCGACAGCCACACCGGAGCAGCCCCGTTCGCATAACTCTTGTCCAAAATGCTCTCCCTTTCAAGGGGACCCTTCCCCTTTCGAGTTTCATTACAGAAAAGGCCGCCTGAATTTTAATCTGAAATTTAATCCGAATTTCAGACTCGAGTTTCAGACTTGAGTTTCACAGTGCAATCCGGTCGGGAGATTCAGAGTGAAATCAGACCTCCGAAACGGCAGCCAGCGTTTTTCCGTAATCTTGCCTGTTATACCATATACGGGTGCATCTCGGCAATGTATGCCCGGCCCGCGGCGGGGCGATTTCCCGGAAAGTCCGAATCGGTCACCCGTTCTTTTTATCCGTTCTTTTTATCGGCGCGGGGAACGCGCTCCCATTTGCCGCGCGGAAGCCACTCCTGCAGGACGCGTTCGATCTCGTGGAACTCCAGGGGTTTTGAAAGGAAGTCGTTCATGCCGCTCTGCAGGAACATGTCGCGGACGTCGCCCACCACGTTGGCCGTGAGCGCCACGATGGGCAGTCTGCGGTATTTCTCGTCCGGAAGGGCGCGGATGATCTGCGTGGCGTCGACGCCGTCCATTTCGGGCATCATGTGATCCATGAAAACGATGTCGTAGTCGTTACGCTTGACGAGTTCGACGGCCTCCGCCCCGGATTGCGCGACGCTCACCTTGCCGCCGTACAGGTTCAGCGCGTTTTCGGCGATGACCAGGTTGATCTCGTTGTCGTCCACAACCAGAAGGGACACGTCCCGCAGCCGCAGGGAAGAGTTTTCCTCCGCCCGCGAGCTTTCGTCGCCGAAGCCGCGCGTTCTCTCGTCCAGCAGCTTCGCGGCCGAAAGGCACGTGAACGGCATGGAGACGGTTTTCACGTGGGACGGCAGCCCCTGTTCGTCTATCGCGCTGCGCGAAACGGCGATGAGCTGCGTCTTCGGACAGGGTACGCCGCACACGCGGTCGTATTGGTCGAAGTCGAAAAACGCGTGCGAATATTGCCCGAAATCGTCCGGTCCGTCGACGATGTCGCAGGAAACCTTCATTTTTGCCAGCTTTTCGGCAAGGGCCTCCGCCTTGACGGCGTTTGCGAACCATATCGCCGCGCGGCGGCTCGCGTCTTCCGGAAGGGAGACGGCCGGTTTGAGGTCTTCGACTTCCTGCATGACGTAAAACGAAAAGCACGAGCCCTCTCCGTACACGCTTTCCACCCGAATCTCGCCGTCCATCAGCCCCACCAGCTTTTTCGAGATCGCGAGCCCGAGTCCCGTCCCCTCGATTCCGCGGTTTTTGCGGGTGTCCAACTGAGAAAAATTGCCGAACAGGAGAGGAATTTCCTCGTTGCGGATGCCGATGCCGGTGTCCCGCACGGCGATTTTCAGCTTGTACCGGCCTCCTCCGGCGGGCTCCGCGCCGACGGAGAAGGTGACGTGCCCCTCGCGGGTGAACTTCACGGCGTTCGTCAGCAGGTTGACGGCGATCTGTTTGATGCGCGTCATGTCGCCCACCATCTCCTGCGGCATGGAGGGGTCGTCGTCCACGATGAAATCGAGCGGCTTGTCCCCTATGCGGATGTGGATCATCGTCACGACGTCGTTGATGAAGGAGCGGATATCGTATTTGTCGGGTATCAGCTCGACGGCGCCGGCTTCGATCTTGGAAAAGTCGAGGATGTCGTTGATGATGGAGAGCAGGGCCGTCCCCGCGCTTTTGATGTTTTTCAGGTACTCCAGCACGGTCTTCTGCGGAAAGCTGCGGAGAGCGAGGTCGGTCATTCCCAGAATGGCGTTCATCGGGGTGCGTATCTCGTGACTCATGTTGGCCAGGAATTCGGACTTCGCGCGATTGGCCAGCTCCGCCGCCTCCAGGCGCCGCTGCTCGGTGATGTCGGTGTAAAATCCCTCCAGAAGGCGCGGGCTGCCGTTGGGGTTTCTCTCCACCACGCGGCTGCGCTCCCATATCCACTTGACGCTGCCATCCTTCATGATCATGCGGAAGGTCGTTTCCAGCGGCAGGCCGATGGAAAGCGTCTCCGCGTTGATTCGCACCAGGGCGTCCACATCATCGGGATGCACCATGTCGAAAAACTTCACGGCGTTGTTCACAAGTTCCTCGGCCGTGTAGCCGATGAGTTTCTGGCATCCCTCGCTGACGAAGGTGAAGGTGAAGTCCGGCGGGTCGTTCAGGCATTGGTAGACCATGCCCGGCAGGTTGCTCATGAGCGTCTCCGTCCGCCGCATCAGGAGACGGCGCTCGGCGCTCTCCATCGCGAGGGCGGTGAAGTCCGCGAGGGAGGACGCGAAGTTCTGCTCCTCTATCGTCCACTCGCGCTTCTCCGGGAAATCCTCGCAGCGGTCCTGCTCGATGCAGACCACGCCCACCAGCTTTCCTCCCACGCGGACCGGGGCGTCGAGCAGCGCGCAAATCTGCGGGCCGTAGTCCTCCCGCAGGTCCGAGAGGACGTTGGGCTTTTCGATGTCGCTGATCACGATCAGCCGCTCGTTGGTGAGAAATTTGACGTACTCCCGGCGCTGATCCAGGGGAAACGCTTCCTGCACGGCGAGTTCGTCCGTCACGATGTTGTAGCTCACGATGCTTTCGAGCGTCCGGGCGTCGTTCGACATCCGCCATATCCCGACGCGGTGCGTGTTCAGCGCGTGACACCCCTCCCTGGCGATGACGTCGGCCGAATCTTTCAGAATTCCGGCCGTCAGGGCGGGCGTCTTGGTGATTTTCGCAAGAGCGCCGCTCAATTGATTAGCGTACTCACTGTTAGAGGTATTCATCTTGTACTCCTCGTAAAGCAAAGTTCCCCGGAACGTTCCGGGAATTACGCCGGACGGGCTTCCGGCGGCGCGTCAGCTCCGCCGCGTCAGTTCCCGGTACGCGATGTCGCGGCGGTAGGTTTTTTCCCGGAAGTCGATAGAGTCCACCCGGGCGTAGACGCGCTTCAGTGCCGTTTCGAGCGTCTTTCCCCGGGCCGTGACGCCCAGAACGCGGCCCCCGGCGGTCGTCAGGCCTCCCCGGGCGTCGCGGGACGTTCCGGCGTGGAAGACCCACGAGTCGCGCGCGAGTTCCTCCGCAACGGGCCTCTCCGTGATGACCCGCCCCACGGAATATTCGCCGGGGTAGCCCTGCGAGGCCATTACGACGCAGACGGCGCTTTCGTCCCTCCATTCGGGAGGACGCGCCTCTTCGAGCCGCCCCGCCGCGCAGGCGTGCATGATCTCGAACAGGTCCGAATCGAGCAGGGGCATCAGCGCCTGCGTCTCGGGGTCCCCGAAGCGCACGTTGAACTCGATGACGCGCGGGCCCTCCGAGGTCAGCATCAGGCCGATGTAGAGGCAGCCGCGGTAGTCGAACTCTCCCGAACGCAACGCCGTCCTCAGAGGGCGCAGGATGGTCTCCTCCACCGTCCGGGCGGTCTCCGCGGAGAACGCGGACACCGGCGCGTAGGTTCCCATGCCGCCGGTGTTCGGGCCGGTGTCGCCTTCGCCGATCTGCTTGTGGTCTTGGACGGGAAGCATCGGAATGAGCGTTTTCCCGTCCGCGAAGGAAAGCAGGGAAATCTCTTCCCCGACCAGGCACTCCTCGACGAGGATCTTCCGGCCCGCCTCCCCGAAGCGGCCGTCCATAATTTTCTCCGCGGCCGAAAGGGCCTCCGCCCTGTTTTTGGCGACGATGACGCCCTTGCCCTGGGCCAGTCCGTCGGCCTTGACGACGACGGGCGCGTCCGGCAGATCCGAAAGGCAGCGCTTCGCCTCGTCGAGCGCGGAAAAGGAACGCCAGGCGGGCGTCGGGATATGATGGCGGTCCATGAATTCCTTCGCGTAGATTTTCGAGCTCTCCAGACGGGCGCCCTTCGCGCCGGGGCCGAAGCAGAGAATTCCCCGCCCCGCCAGCCGGTCGGCCAGCCCCAGAGCCAGCGGCCCCTCCGGGCCCACGACAACCAGGCCGACGGACTCCTTCACAGCGAACTCGACGATTTTATCGATCCCCTCGCCCGATGTCTGCAGGGGCACGCGACACGCGACATCTTCCATTCCGGGGTTGCCAGGCGCCGCGTAAAGAGCCGTCACTTTGCGGCTTTGAGACAGTTTCCACGCCAGAGCGTGTTCGCGTCCGCCGCCTCCGACAATCAAAACGTTCATAATTATTTTCTCCCGAAATTAAACTGTAAACATAAACACACGGGGCTCTGCCCCGTACCCCAAACATAAACGGGGCTCTGCCCCGTACCCCGCTCAAGGGCCGTGGGCCCTTGAGAATCCCGATTTATAAAAAAACCTTTCAATGCTTGAAGTGTCTTGTGCCGGTGTGGAGCATCGCCATGCCGGCCTCGTCGGCGGCGTCGGCAGACTCCCGATCTTTCAAAGAGCCTCCGGGCTGGACGACGGCGCTCACGCCCCCGGCGGCGGCCAGACGGACCGTGTCCGCGAAGGGGAAAAACGCGTCCGAGGCCAGCACCGCGCCGCGCGCCTTCTCCCCAGCCTGCCTCAGAGCAATCGCGGCCGCCCCCACGCGGTTCATCTGCCCCGCGCCGACGCCCACGACCGCCCCGTCCTTCGCCAGCACGATGGCGTTCGACTTCACGTGCTTCACGACCTTCCACGCGAAAAACAGATCCCGCCGCTCCGCCGCGGAGGGTCCTCTTTTCGTGACGGTCTTCCACGACTCCGCGGGACTGTCCCGCGTGTCGCTCTCCTGCGCGAGAAGCCCGCCCGAGACGCTCCGCCACTCCAGAGCCCCCGCGCCGCCCTCCGAATCGACATCTAAAGAGACCTCCAGCAGACGCAGGTTCGTTTTGACGCTCAGGATCTTCAGAGCCTCGGCGGAGTAGGCGGGAGCGATGACGACCTCCCAGAAGACCTCCCGGAGCCTTTGGGCCAGAGCTTCCGTGACGGGACGGCTGAAAGCGGCTATTCCGCCGAAGGCCGAGACGGGGTCGGACGCGTAGGCTTTTTCAAACGCCTCCTCCACCGTCTCTCCGACGGCCGCGCCGCAGGGGTTGGTGTGCTTGACGATCACGGCCGCGGCCCCGCCGCTCCCCGCTTCTCGGAGGTCCCGAACCAGACGGAAGGCGCTGTCGGCGTCCAGCCAGTTGTTGTACGAAAGCTCCTTCCCCTGAAGCTGCGCGGCGTCGATGAAAGAGCTTTTGCCGAAAGAGCTTTTACCGCCCCCGCCGGAAAACCGGTAGAGGGCCGCCGCCTGTCCGGGGTTTTCGCCGTACCGCAGAATCTCCGCCCTCTCCGCCGCAAGCGTCAGACGGGGCGGGAAAAGCTCCGCTTTCGGCGGAGCGCTTTCCGCGGCGGAAACGGAAAGGGTCTCGGCGATGCAGGCGTCGTAGTCCGCCGTGTGCCGGAACGCGGCGGCGGCCAATCTTCTCCGCTCCTCGGACGGACAGTCGCCCTCCGCCCGAAGCCGGGCCAGAATGCCGCCGTAGTCCTCCGGGTTCACGATCACGAGCACGTCCTCGTGATTTTTCGCGGCGGAGCGCACCATCGACGGGCCTCCGATGTCGATGTTCTCGATCAGGTCGTCCCACGTGACGCCTGGCCGGGCCGCCGTTTCCCGAAAGGGGTAAAGGTTCACGGCCACGAGGTCTATAGGCGCGATGTTCTGCTCCGAGAGGGTTTGGACGTGGCGCGGGTCGCTCCTGCGCGCCAAAATTCCCCCGTGGACGGCGGGGTGCAGGGTTTTCACCCGTCCGTCCAGAATTTCGGGGAAGCCCGTCACCTCCGAGATGTAAATAACGGGGATGCCCGCGTCGACCAAGACTTTGCGGGTTCCGCCGGTTGAGACGATTGCCGCTCCCAGGGCCGCGAGCCCCTTCGCGAAATCCACGATCCCCGTTTTGTCGGACACGCTGATCAGCGCGCGTTTCACTCTGCATTCCGGCATGATGGCCTCCCCGTTCGGCGGACGAAGACGTTCTGTATCGTCTCCGGCAGCAATTTATGTTCTTCCTTTAAGATGCGGGCGCTCAGCGTCTCCTCGGTGTCGTCCTCCAGAACGGGAACGGCGGCCTGGGCCAGAATGGGCCCGCCGTCAAGGGTCTCGTCCACACGGTGGACCGTGCAGCCCGATATTTTGACGCCGTGCAGGAGGGCCTGTCTCTGAGCGTGCAGGCCGGGAAAGGACGGGAGCAGGGAAGGGTGGATGTTGACGATCCGCCCCGCGAAGCGGCGGACGAAGCCGGGACCGAGAATCCGCATGAACCCCGCCAGAACGACGAGTTCGGCGCCGCGTTCATCCAACGCGGCGGCAATGGCGTCCTCGAATTCGTTGGCGCCAGGGTAATCTTCGCGCCTGACGGCACACGCGGCGCCCGGCCCCTCGGCGTAACGCAGGGCCGGAGCGTCCGGCTTGTCGGAGACGACGACCGCGACCTCCGCGTCCAGCCTCCCCGCGCCGATCGCGTCCAATATCGCCCTCAGGTTGCTCCCCCGCCCGGAAACGAGCACACCCAGCCGCAATTTCCCTCCCCGTTTCTCTTCCTGTCCGTCCGTCTTTCCATCCATACTTTTTCACTCTCTTCTTTTACGCCTCTTCTTCGCCCGATACGCTATTATAAGCCAAGCTCCCAAACGGGTCGAGTTCCCGTATCCCTTGGCGGAGCACGGGCGGGTATTTCATGCTTTTTGCTTCTAAAATATACAGATTGTGGAGATGTTCCGAACTTGCGGGCTTTTCTTGAAGGGCTTTACCTTGTCTACAACCGGAGGGAGCTGGTTAATCCCGACCCTTTGGCGTTTCTGTACGAATACGACGACCCGCTGGACCGGGAGATAGCGGGGCTTGTCGCTTCGTGCCTGGCTTACGGGCGTGTCGCGCAGATATTGAAAAGCGTCGGGAAAGTCCTTTCCCCGCTGGGACGCCGTCCCCACCGTTTTCTTCTGCGCGGGCGTCTGCCCGAGGGCCTTTTCGGGGACTTCAGACACCGCTTCACGACGGGGAAGCAGGTGCGGGAACTCCTGATCCGCGTGTCGGAGGTTCTTCGTTCGCACGGTTCGCTGGAGGCGTTCATGAAGCAGTGCGCCAGGGACGGGGATTTTCTGGAGGCGCTGAATCTTTTTTCGCGGGAGCTCTCGCCTTCCAAAGAATCCTTTCCCTCCGAGGAGGCGCCGCTTCGGGAAGGAAGGTCAGCAAGAGGGTCAGCGGGAGGGTTCTCCCTGCTGGCCGCGCCGGAAAACGGCAGCGCGTGCAAGCGGCTGGCCCTCTATTTGAAGTGGATGGTGCGGCGCGACGAGGTGGACCCCGGCGGCTGGACGGTCTTTTCCCCTCGGGACCTGCTCGTCCCGACGGACACGCATATGCACGGCATCGCCCTCCGTTTGGGCCTGACGGCGCGAAAACAGGCCGACCTCAAGACCGCCCTCGAAATCACTCGGGCTTTCGCCCGCTTCTGTCCCGAAGACCCCGCCCGTTACGATTTTGCCCTGACCCGCTTCGGCATCCGCGGCGCCCTGCGGACGGCCGAACTGGCGGACTTGTATTTCGGGGGTCTTGTCTTGTCTTGCCCGCCCGCCGGCCTGAGCCGCGCAAATCGAGTTATAATTGATGCGGAATGAACCTTACATCCAGTTTTTTCGAGGGGGGACTGAATTTTGCTTTACAGAAAGATGCCGCGTGTCGGGGAAGAGTTTTCGGTTCTGGGTTTCGGTTGCATGAGGCTGCCGGTACGGAACGGGCAGGTGGACGAGGCCGCCGCGTCGCGGATGATGCGCACCGCAATTGATAAAGGGATCAACTATGTCGATACGGCGTGGCCCTACCACGGAGGGCAGGGGGAGGCCATCGTGGGGCGCCTGCTCGAAGGCGGACTGCGCGACAAGGTCACGCTGGCGACGAAGCTGCCGAGCTGGCTGGTCAGGACGCGCGGGGACATGGATACTTTTCTGGAAAAACAGCTCGTGTCGCTCCAGACGGACCACATCGACGTGTATCTGCTGCACTCGCTGACCGCCGACCGGTGGGAGAACCTGATGAGGCTCGACGCCCTCGGGTTCATGGAAAAAGCGCGCGCGGCGGGGAAAATCCGTTACATCGCGTTTTCGTTCCACGACGGGCTGGACTGCTTCAAAAAGATCGTCGACGCCTACCCGTGGGACCTGTGCCAGATCCAGTACAACCTGCTGGACGAGAACTATCAGGCCGGCCGGGAAGGACTGCGGTATGCCTCCGGCAAGGGTATCGGCGTGGTGGTCATGGAGCCGCTGAAGGGCGGAAACATCACGATCCCCATGCCGGGCGAGTTGGGCGCAGCGGCGAAGAAGGCCGGATATTCCCGCTCCACTCTGGCGGACATCGCCCTCCGCTGGGTCTGGAACCATCCCGAGGTGGGGCTCCTCCTGAGCGGTATGAGCAGCGAAGAGCAGATGGATCAGAACATCGAGAGCGCCGCCCGCGGCCGCCCGAATTCCCTGACGCCGGAGGAGCTCGCCTTCGTGAAGGCCGCCAGGGACCTTTACGAGGGTAAAATGCGCGTCCCCTGTACCGCCTGCGCGTACTGCAAGCCGTGCCCGAAGAGCGTGGATATTCCGCAGTGCTTCTCGAACCTGAACAACGCCGCGATATCGGGGAACTGGGAAGCGCAGAAGGCGAACTACCTCTACATCCTCGCCGACGACCGAGACGGAAACAGGGCCAGCGCCTGTGTGGAGTGCGGCCTCTGCGAAACCCGGTGCCCGCAGCACATCCCCATCCGCGAGAAATTGAAAGAGGTCGCCGCCGCCTTCGAAACCTCCGCCGCGTAAATAACAGCGTACGGTTTTCCGCCTTTGGACGCGCCGCGGGCCTGTTTTCTCGCCCGCGGCGCGTAAATTTTGCCCCGTCACCCGCTCTTGTCCCATTCGGCCATTTTCTCAGACGAATGACAAATGTCTCCTGCAAGCCCTTGACATATTTTTAATATCTATTATCATTAGATACAGATTATCAAATGATAGGCATTCTCAATTAAGAGGAGTACAAATGGAGCGCAATACGCATCAAAAACAAACTGTATTGAATGTCTTGAAGTCATTGAGGGGTCGGCATCCGACAGCGGATACAATTTACGAACACGTGTCGCAAATCATTCCCACAATCAGCCGCGCGACAGTTTTTCGTATTTTGAATCAGTTTGCCGAACAAGGCACCATCGCGCAGTTGCATGTTCCGGAGTCTGCTGACCGCTATGATGATTGGCTCGCACCGCATTTTCATTTGCTGTGCAGTTCCTGTAAACGGGTTGTGGATTTAACGGATTTTCATTTTGATCTTGGAAAGTTCCAGCTGCCGCAAGATGACGTTGCAGGATGCAGAATTACGGGGGTGGAACTCATTTTCCTGGGAGTTTGTCCCGAGTGTGCCGGCAAGCAGTAAAGTGTCGGCATCAGGGACTTTGCATGCCGCTCTCTTTAATGAACGGACATGCAAATGGCAACACATTCAGTCGGCGGACTTGAAGCGCGAGGGGGGTATGAAAATGAAACAGTGGGTTTGCTCAAAATGCGGGTATGTTCATGCGGGAGAAAGCGCACCGGCTCAATGCCCGGTATGCCATGTTCCGAGTTCGGCATTCAAAGAAAAAACGGCGGGCGAGGAAAAAAGAGTTTTGACGTCAATTACCAAACTCAACATCCAATATGCGCATCGATTTTTGGGATATATCGGCGAGGCGCAGTATCTTCACGGACATACCGGAACGCTGACGCTTGAAGTGGAAGGCGAGGTAAAAAGCGCGAATGGCTTTGTTGTCGCTTGCAACAGTATCAAAAATCACGCGTGGGAATATTTGGTAAACTTCGATCACGCGATTATTTTGCAAAAAGAAGACCCGATTCTTCCTGCGCTTCTGAAGGTATATGAGGCACAGGGAATCAAGGGCGGCTCGACGTGGAATACCAGCGTCGGCATAGCCTTTGATACCGAGCTTGCAAAAGCTTATCCCGAATGCCGCCTTGTCGTCGTCAAGAAGGTTGCCACCGTTGAGAACTTGATTGAGGTTTTCTATTCTCTGTTGAAGGACACTCTCAATATCAGGAAGCTGACATTTACATCCGGCGACAATGCCGCTTCGTTTGAAGTACAAGATAACTGATTTGAAGCGCAAGCCTCAAGCCGGAGCTTATGCCCGGATTGAGGCTTGCGCTCTCAATCGGTCGAGGCACTAATCTGGGATTGAGCTTTGTCGGGAACCACCGCCAGTATTGTCACCAGACTTCGACATCTGGAACAAACGTCACAAACTTTCCGCCCCATCGGCGTATTTCCGCCATTTGAGCGGAGATTTCGTCTTTTAGATTCCAAGGCAGTATCACGACATAGTCCGGTTGAGTCTCGAAAATTTTTTCAGGCGCGTACACGGGAATGCGCGACCCCGGCAGAAGGGTGTTTTGCTTTGCCGGACTGCGATCCACCGTGTAATCAATAAAATCCGTCCGGACGCCGCAGTAATTGAGCAGTGTATTTCCCTTCGCGGGAGCTCCGTAAGCCGCTATCGTTCGGCCTTCGTCTTTGCTTCGAATCAGGAATTTGAGGATTTTTCTTTTCAGTTTCTGCACGGAGGAATCAAAATCCGTATAGCCTTCCAATGTATCCAATTTTGCGCGGCGTTCTGTTTCCAATACCCGTGAAATTGAAGAATCGGCGGGATGAGCAGATTCTTGGTGACAAACATAAAGCCGCAAAGACCCTCCATGAGTCGGCAATTCTTCCACCTTAAACACCCGAAGTCCGTGAGTCTCCAGAACACGCATGACCGTTGACAAAGAAAGATAAGAAAAATGTTCGTGATAGATCGTATCGAACTGCAATTTTTCGATCAGACGCAGCAGATGAGGAAATTCAAAAGTGATTACGCCCTCCCCCGCCAGCAAAAGACGAAACCCTTCTGCAAAATCGTTGATGTCGGGGACATGAGCCAAAACGTTATTGGCCGTCATCAGATCCGCCGCGATTCCCCTGCCGCGCATTGCGGCAGCCTGTGCCGCGCCGAAAAATTCCGTCTCGGTGCGGATACCTTTTCTAATGGCCTCCGCCGCGACGTTTTTTGCCGGTTCCACACCCAGAACGGGGATGTTCAATTCTTTGAAATACTGCAACAGGTAACCGTCATTACTGGCAATCTCGACAACCTGAGAATTTGCGTCCAACGACAGTTCCGCAGCCATCTTTTCAGCGTACCGTTTAGCGTGATCCAACCAGGAGGTTGAAAAGGACGAGAAATAGGCGTAATCGCTGAAAATAGACTGAGGCGGCTCGAATTCCTCCAGTTGTACCAAAAAACATCGCCCGCAGACATAGACGCGCAAAGGATAAAAAGGTTCCATTGCCCCAATTCGATCCGGCTTGATATAAGAATTCGAAAGAGGGCTGGATCCCAGATTGAGCAGTGTGAATAAAAGAGGCGCGCCGCAAAAACGACATTCGCTTGACATTGAATCTGTCTCCTCGCATAATGTATTTGTGGTTAGAAATTGAGCAATCAAGCAAGCAACCACATGAA
>JAISMH010000125.1 GCA_031276855.1 Synergistaceae bacterium | reverse complement strand
CCTACAAAATCTTTTTCTAATTTGAATCTATATTTTCGAATTGTACATCATTCAAGCGGATTTGCGCAAGCCCTCGGGGAGGAATCGACCCGGCACCCGGCGCGCGGGGAAATGTACAGAAGGTCAAACACGAATTCAGGGAGACGGACGCGCCCGCTTCATCTCCCGAAAACTTCCCTTATGCGCCGGGGGCTCCGGCCCCGGATAAGGCTTTTACGATCGCGGCGAGGGCTTTGACGCCCGGGACAAGGACTCTTTCGTCGATGTCGAAAGCACCGTTGTGGTGCGGCGCGGCGATGTCCGACCCCAAGACCATGTAGGCCGCCTGGCCGCCGAGCTCCTGAACGCGCCGCATCATCCAGGTCGCGTCCTCGCTGCCTCCGGCCGAAGCGCTCTCGCGGATCTCGCGGAAAATGCCCAGCTCCCGGACCGCCTCCCCGATCTTCGCCACCAGCGGAGCGTCTCCGTCGGCGTCCGTGCCGGCGCCGGTCCTGACCACCTTCACCTCGGTCCCGTACATCAGGGCGGCGCCCTTCAGAACCTCCTGCGCCCGTTCGTAAACGTAGTCGGCGATGGCCTGCGTCTCCCCTCTCGTCTCGGCCTTCATCACGGCCCTGCCCGGGATGACGTTCCGACCCGTCCCCGCCTCCAGAACCCCGACGTTGACCCGCATGGAACCGTCGCTGTGCGGAGCGACGGCGTGCAAGGAAAGCGCGGCCGCGGCCGCGGCCAGAAGGGCGTTGCGGCCCTCGTGGGGCGCGCCCGCCGCGTGGGCCGTCCGGCCGGTGAACTCCGCGTCGAACTTCGTGGTGCAGAGGTGCCCCTTCGAGTTCAGGGCGAACACGCCGCTGGGAAGCCCGATTCCGATATGCAGGGCCAAAAAGTAGTCCGAGCCGTCCACGACCCCCTTTTGCGTCATGGCGTAAGCGCCGCGGCAGCCCTCCTCGCCGGGCTGGAAAATCAGGCGGATCTCGCCCCTCAGGGAGTCTTTTTCCGCCATCAGGACCTCCGCCGTCCCCAACCCGATGGCGGTGTGGGCGTCGTGCCCGCACGCGTGCGCCAGAAGGGCGTTGACGCTGGCGAATTCCTCCTTGTTCGGGCGGTGTTCCGCCGCCTTCGACTCCTCGACATCCACGCAGTCCATGTCGAACCGGAGCGACGTCACGGGGCCCGGCCGCCCCGTCGAGAGAACCGCCGCGACGCCGGGATACCGCCGCATCCTGTCGATCCAGACGGCGCTGCCCCCCTGCTCCTTCGCCCGCGCGATATGCAGGTCGATCTCCGCCTCGGACGGACGGCCCATGACTGAAGGGAGATCCACCGTGTCCGGCCCGGCCTTCAGTTCGTAACCCAGCGCGCTCAATCGCTCGGCCGCGAGGGAGGAGGTGCGGAACTCCGTCCACGCGCTCTCGGGGTATTTGTGAAAGCCGCGCCTCAGCGAGACCATTTCCTGTTCCAGTTTGTTCCAGTCCATACTCGATCCACCCCATCCATTCGTATCGGTTAACGCCCTTCGAGCGTCATCATCGACGCCTTGATCCAGCCCTCCCCTCCGACTTTCTCATAACGAATGTTGTACCACTTGGAGCGGTTCCCGTCGAGAGCCTCCCCGAGGACGGCGAAGCGATCCCCCTTGCGGGCCCATCCCAGAACGTTGTCCGCCGCGGCGTCGGGCGCGGCACGAACCCTCACCCTCCGCGCCGAGACGACGCCCCAGCCCGGAACTCCGCTTTCCGCGGAGACCGCTTCCCCCGGCCCGTCCGCGGGGACGCCGAAAATGTTCTCCCCGATGTTCAGGCTCGGGACGGAATTCTCGGAGGACTCTCCCGCGGAGGCGCCCCGAGCGGGATCGACGGGAGGCAGGAGGGCGGAGGGCAGCGGCGCCGTGGACGGAAAAAGGTCTTTCGGAAGAAGGTCTTTCCGCCGGTGCGGGGAGAACAGGCCGCTTTCGCTTCGCATCCAGAAAAAGAAAGCCGCGCAGGCGAGCGCCCCGGCGGCCAGAAAACCGGGGATCAAAAAACGCCCGCAGTCGCGGCCGGCGCCCGCCCTCCGCGAGCGCGCCTTCAGCCGGCGCATCCGCTCCGCGGGGCGCGCTCGGGCGGCGATATCGACGCCCGCGTCCCAGAGGGCGTTGGCGCGCGCCGCGACGTATTCGCTTTCCGTGATGTATTTCTCCTCCAGAAGTTCCCGAAGCTCGTTCAGGCTGTGCTTCAGATCGTCCATGACGCCGGAGACGGCGATTTTTTCCGCATTCATTTTCATGATACACGTTTCCTTATCATTCACTTTTTCCTGAACAGGCTGTCGATTCCCTTTCGGATCTGGTCCTCCAGCACAGCCTCGGGCTTTGCTGGCTTCCGCGCGTCGGGAGAAGCGGAGCGCGGGGCCGACGGCCGGGGCTGGGGCGCTTTTTCCGGCTCCCGGTCCGGCTTGCGCGGGGCGAGCGCGTCGATGACCTTCTCCCGGATGACGTCCTCGGGCTTGGGCGCCTGCGCGGGACTGGCGGCCGGCGCCGCGGGTTTGGCGGCCGGCGCCGCGTTCTGCTCCTGCTGTTTTGCCGAGGGGCCGACCTTCACGACGGCGAACGCGGGTTTCTCGGACGTGCCGGTCACCTTGACCGCGGCGTCGCGGAAGTCCGCGTTTTTGCCCCGCTCCCTGCCGCCGCCGACCGCGCCCGCCAAAGCGGTTTCGAGCTGCTTGCCGAGGTTCAGGCTGCCGCCGCTTTTGATCAGGGCTTCGAGCCCGCCCGCGGCCCCGCCGGCCAGAGCGTTGAGCAGCTGGAAGTTCACGTTGAGATCCGCCATGAAGTACAGTTTTTTGTCGAACGTGACCGAGCCGTCCTCGGCCAGCCGGGCGCTGCGGTAGAGCGGGTCGTTCTGCGGCGGAACGGCGGACGAGCCCTTCGCGAGGATCAGTTTGTTCGTCTCGATCCTCAGCGGCGCCGTCACCTTCGCGTAGCGGATTCCGTCCGTTCCGTGGAGCCGGGTGACCAGTGCGAGCCAGGAAAAGCCCGTTATCGCGCCCTCTCCCATCGTAAACTGCCCGCTTCCCGAACAGGAAAACCGAGGAGACGCCGCGCCGCCGAGCTTCAGGGACAGATTTCCCTTCCCCGTAATTTTGCCGCCCAGCCCTCCGGCCGCGTCCTGCGCCAGAGCGTTGACGTCGACGCCGGACACCTCCAGGGAATCGCTGAATTTCATGGTCCCCAGGTCGAGGGAGAAGGTGTTCACGGCCTTGCCGCCGTAGAGGGCGAGCGTCCCTCTCTCCGACTCCAGGACGTTCCCCCCTAGCGACAGCGGCAGGACGGCGTTCGAGAGCTTGACTCCGAACAGGGCCGCGGCGTCGGAGCGGAGGCTGCCCGTCCCCGTGAGAGCCCGCCCCGCGCCGGATTTGAGGCCGATGTCCGCGGTCAGGCCTTCGAGCGTCACGCCCGCCGCCGCGAGTCTGGGAACCTGGCCCGTGAAGGAAAGGACGGGGTCGGAGAGCGTGCCCGACACCGCGGCCCGGCCCGAAAGCTGCCCCGTGAGCTGCCCCGCGAGCCCTCCGCCTTTCGCCGCCGCGCCGGAGAGGAAGGCAGAGGAAAGGGAGGCGAGGTCGAGCCGGTTCAGATCGAAGGCCAGATTCAGGGAGCCTCCCTGAGTTCCGGAGGCCGGAAGCTCGGCCGTGCCGCCGCCGGTTACGATCCCCCCTCCGCTTCGCGCGGAGACGCCGTCGAGCCGAATCCGCCGTCCGTCCCTCTTGACGGACGCGCTCAGGTTTTGCAGCCCGAAGCCGGAAACGGCGGCGGAGGCGGCCTTGAGATTCAGGTCGAATTTGTTCAGGTTCCCGGTCAGGGCCGCCGTGACCTCCAGATTCTTCACCAGATTTTTCACTCCGGCCGTGCCGAGGGCCGAAAGCGCCGGCGAGGACACCAGCAGGTCGATCTTCGGGGCGGGCAGGTTCCCCGTGACCTTCACGCCCGCGCCCACCTTGCCCTTCAGTCCGTAGTCCCGCAGTTTATAGCTGTCGATGTCGGGCACGAAGGGCCTCAGGTTGTCGGAGAGCCTTTCGGCCTCGAAGCTCAGTTGAGCCGTCAGGCTGATCGGAGGGGTTTTGGAGGACAGGGGCCCCACCGTCCCCTTCGCCTCGACGGGGATGCCGTTCCAGCTTCCGCCGCTTTCTTTCAGGGTGAAGACGTCTTTCGCGTAAGAGAAGGAGAGCGACGGGGCGTCCAACGTGTACCCCATGGCCGTGAATTTCGGGCTGCCGAGCTTCCCGCTCACGGCGGGCGACGACATTTTCCCCGCCAGAGCCAGGTCGGCGGCGAGGACGCCGGAAAGGCCCCAGCGCCTTCCGTCCGGAATCAGGTCCGTCACCTTCCCGACGTCCAGATTCCGCAGGTTCGCCGTCAGATTCAGAACCGCGCCGCTCAGAAGCGACTTGACGGAGCCCTGCACGTAGCCCTGGGCGCCCTCCAGCGTGAACTTTCCGTTGACGGCGGCGGAGTCGCTTTTGGCCAGTTTGACCTGCACGGCGAGGTTCTCGACGCGCTTGCCCTTCAAAACGACGGAGGGCGCCGCGAACTCGACCGTCCCGGACAGGGCGTTGACCGGGCCGTGAACGTCTATCGCGAAGCGTTCGACCTTGCCGTCCACCCTGCCGAGCGCCGGGAAGCGCTTCGCCAGCTCCGAGAGCGGCGCGCCGCCGCCGCTCAGCTTCACCATGACGGAGGGCGCCTCCGATGCGCGCATCGCCATGGCGAAGCTGCCCTCGATGGGGATGCCCAGGGAGGCCGCCTTCACGCTGTCGGCGGAGAGGCGCATATCGGAGTATTTCGCGTGAACGGAAAGGCTTTCCACCGGGTATCCGCCCAGCCGGGACCCCGTGAAATCGAGGTTTGCCGCGATCAGCAGGCCGCTACCCGCGCCTTCGATGGAAAAGTCCGCGTTCGCGCTGCCGTCGTAGTCCTCCGAGGCGAGAAAGGCGGGGCAGAACGCGCAGACTTCGGAGACGTCCAGGCCCCTGATCGAACCCTGAAAGTCGAGGAACGGGCCGCCCTCCGCGCGGGAATCTTTACCTTCACCTTCGCCTTCGCCTTCGCGGGCGAAGTCCGCGCTTCCCGCCACAGTGAGGGTTCCCCGGCCGATCTTCAGGTCTGCCCCGTCGATTTCGGCCTTTTTCGCCTGAACGTTCAAGTCGAGAGTGCCGTCGACAGTGCCTTTGACGGGGACGCCGTTGACGGCGCCGTCAATGGTCAGGCCGATCGAGGGAGGCCGGATCCGCCCTCCGATGTCGGTGACGGCGACCTCGCCCCATTTGGAAGTGAAGCGGCTGTCCTGAAGATGCACGCGGTCGATGGGAATATCTCCGCCGCCCGAGGACTCCGCGAACTTGATTTTTCCGGTCTCCTCGACGAAGCGGTCCAGATCCATGTCCACCCCTCCGACGGCCAGGAGCGAGAGGCGGGGAGCGGCGCGCAGGAGCGACATGAAATTGAGCTTCATTTCAAGCGTCTCGGCCGAAAAAACGGGCTGCCCCTTCTCCGAGGCGAGCGACACGCCCTCGAACGTGTACCCCCGCACGGGATTCCCCCTCACCCCGCGGACGGACAAAAGCATTCCCGTCTGCTCACGGACGATTCGGATCGCCAGACCGGCCACCGAGCCGCCGGCTATATCGACCGCGGAGGCGAGCACTCCCGCGACAACGAGTATTCCCAAAACGCCCGCCAAGACGTACCGGAACGTCCCCCGCCCCGCGGAGCCTGAAGACGGCGCACGGTTCTTTCGCATAGAACCCCACTTCCCTTCGCAAAAACAGGCCTCATAAAAAGAACAAGCCTTCGATAAAAATAAAAAGCCTTCTAAAAATAACAAGCCTTCGATCAACCCGTATTTTAAGCGCGCGGACACGTGAAAATCAACAAAAAACGGCGTACGGTTCGTCTCGGAATCGCCCCGCTCGCCTCGGAATCGCCCCGCGCCCCGGTAAATGCTATAATGACGGCCGGCGGAACACGCGCGGAAGAAAAAAAAGAAAAACGAATAAACACAACTATTATGGAGGGGAAATGAAGAAAAAGCGGTCGAAGCGGACAATGGCGCTTCCGGGTCTGCGCACGCTGGATCGCCTTGTTTTGAGGGAGGTCGCGGGGCCCTTCGTCTTCGGAATACTCATCTTCACCCTGATCTTCGTGGCGGGGGACCTCCTGTTCCAGGCCGCGAGGCTGATCATCGAACGGGGCGTCCCTTTCGGCGTCGTCGTCCGCCTCTTCCTGTACCGCCTGCCGGAGGTGGTCGCCCTGACCCTGCCGATGTCGTGCCTCCTGTCTACCCTGCTGGGCATGACGCGCCTGTCGGCCAACAGCGAGCTGATCGCGCTCAAGTCCCTGGGGATCTCCTTCGGCCGGATACTCCGCCCCGTGCTGACGGCGTCGTTTCTCGTCGCGGCCGCGGCGCTGGCGTTCAACGAGACGGTGGTGCCCTTCACCTCCCAGGCCGCCGAGACGCTGATGCGCTACGAAATTCTCAAGAACCAGTCCTCCGCCCTGCAGGAAAAAGTCTTTCTGCGCGACGAAAGCGGCGGCGAGCTGCGGCGCGTCATCTATCTGGATCGTCTGGACCCCGCGGCGGGGACGATGCAGGGCGTGATGCTGCACGAGTTTGAGGGAGGACGCCTAGTCCGCACGTCTCTGGCGCGGCAGGGGATCTGGAAGGACGGAGAGTGGTGGATCGAGGGAGGGCAGGTTTTCGAGGTCACGGAAAAGGGCGTCGTGCGGCTTCTCTTCCGCTTCGAGCGCCAGAAGCTGGCCCTGAAC
Organism: Synergistaceae bacterium; assembly: GCA_031276855.1. Taxonomy (GTDB): domain Bacteria; phylum Synergistota; class Synergistia; order Synergistales; family Aminobacteriaceae; genus JAISMH01. The sequence goes on along the minus strand of JAISMH010000125.1, from coordinate 3,663 downwards.
CTCTCGCCCGAGCAGCTCCAGCGCCAGACGAGGCGCCCCGCGGACATGAGCGCCCGGGAGCTGTGGGACGCCATCGAGGAAACCCGCGCGGCGGGGGGCGGCGTCCTGCGGCTTCGGGTCCTCTTTCACCTCAAGCTGGCCGTGCCCTGGGCGTGCGTCATCATGGCCGTTCTGGGAGCCAGCTTCGGAGCGTCCCGTCAGGGACGTTCGGGTTCGAGCGTGGGGTTCGGCATCAGCGTCGTCCTCGTCTTCGCCTACTACGTCGTCATGTCGCTGTGCCGTGCCCTGGGAGAGTCGGGAAACATGCCCCCCGCCCTCGCGGCCTGGACCCCGAACGCCGTCTTCCTCGCGGTCGGGCTCTTCTTTTCGCGCCGCGTTAATTAGACGATAATGAAGAAAACAGATAAGTCGAATATGAATATGAATGTGAATACGGAAAACCTGAAAAGCGCCGTCATCGCCGGCGAGGGAATCCTGCCCGTCGAGATCGCGAAACGCCTGACGGCAGGCGGCAGGGCGCCTCTCGTCCTTGCGCTGAGGGGCGACACAGAGCCCTTCCGCGGCATCGCCGACCCCCTGGTGCGCCTGCGCTGCCCCAGCCTGAGCCGCGTGATCGCCGAGACGCGCCGGCACAGGGCCCAAAACGTCATCATGGCCGGGCGCGTCCCCAAAAAGATCATCTATGTGCCAGCTCTGTTCGACCCTCTCACCCTGAGGCTTCTGGCCAAAAGCGCGAGGGACGACCACTCGCTTCTGGCGTCCGTCGTCAGGGCCATCGAGGACGAGGGCTTTCCCGTTCTGCCCTACTGGCAAATTCTGCCGGAGTTTCTTGCGCCCGAGGGACGCCTGGGACATCGGAACCTCACGGACAGCGAGGCGCGCGACATCGAGTGCGGGAGAGCGGTGCTGCGGGCGACTCTGCCCTGCTCCTTCGGGCAGGCGCTGGTGGTCGCCGACGGGGCCGTCGTGGCGATCGAGGCGATGGAGGGCACGGACGCCATGATCGAGCGGGCCGGAGGTCTCTCCGCGAAGGGGGTTCTGGTCAAAATGATGCGGGTGGATCAGGACCCCCGCTACGACCTGCCCACCGTCGGCCCGGGAACGATCGGGAACATGGCCCGCGCCGGCCTGACCTGCCTGGCCGTCGAGGCGCGCCGCACCCTGATCGTCGAGCCCGAGGAAACTTTCGCTCTGGCGGAGCGCCGGAACATCGCCGTCTGGGGGCTGCCATGTCAATCTTTGTGAGCTGCGGCGAGGTCAGCGGCGACCTCTACGCCGCCGGCCTGATTCGGGAACTTTTGAATCCGGAGCTTTTTCGGGAGCCCGCGCTTTCCGGGGCGCTCCCGGAGCCCTCCGAAAAAATCTGGGGTATGCTGGGGCCGCGGGGCGTCGCGGCGGGCGGCGCGGCCGTCTGGAGCTACGAGGAACTGAAGCTGATGGGCTTCATGGAGGTTCTTCCCGCCATTCCCCGCATTCTGCGCCTGCGCGGGCGCGTCGTGAACGAGATTCTTCGGAGAAGGCCCGCCGCCGCCGTCGTCATCGACAGCCCGGATTTTCACATTTCCCTGGCGAAAAAACTGCGGAAGGCCGGCTACCGGGGGCTGATCGTCTTTCTGGTCACCCCGACCGTCTGGGCCTGGCGCGGCGGCCGGACGAAATGGCTGAGGGACGTCTTCGACCTCTGCCTGCCCCTCTTTTCCTTCGAGCACGACTTTCTGATCGCGCGGGGCGTCCGCTCGCGGTGGGCGGCGCACCCCCTCGTGGAGGCGCTCGCGGGCTGCAAGGCCCCTCCCGAGCTGGAGAGCCGCTACCGGGGGGAGCGCGTCATCGCGCTGATGGCGGGCAGCCGCCGCTACGACATCAAGAACCACCTCGCGCAGCTGCTCGAGACGGCGAAGCTCCTGCGGTCGGAAAGGCCGGGGCCGGGATCGGGATCGGGAAAAACTCTGCTGCCCGTTTTTTCCGTCGCGCCGGGGCTCTCGGAGCCGCTCAGGCGGGAGGTTCTGGAGCGCACGGCCGGGCTCGGATTCGAAAGCTGGGACGGCGAGGGACGGGAGCTGATGGCGCTCTCGGAGGCCGTCGCGGGCGTCAGCGGGACCGTCGCCGTCGAGGCGATGCTCCTGCGCCGCTTCATGGTCGTGATCTACAACGTCCGGGGGCTGGCGTGGCTGATCACCCGCGCTCTCGTCCGCACCCCCTACATTTCCATTCCCAACTGCCTGAGCGGCGCGCCTCTCTTCCCGGAACTCCTGAACGAGCCTCGGCCCGAGCGCATCGTGCGGGAACTCCATGCCTACCTCGACGACCCTTCCCGGAAGGCCGAGACGGATCGGCGCATGGAAACGGCGAAAAACGCCATGGGCTCGACGCGCGCCGCCGCCTTCTGGGCGCGCGCGATCATCGACGAATTGAGGCGAAGGATTCCCGGGCCGGAAGCCCCGGAACCCCGAACCCCGCCATACTCCCGGACCTTAAAGGAGGAACAAAACTCATGAGAGTCTCGCTTTTGACCAACGGCCCCGGAGAGCTGTGGGGCTGGGCCAGACCCGTCGCCGCGGAGCTGCGCGGACGGGGACACTCCGTCTCGCTGTGGCTGCTTCCCTGCCAGTTCGCCTCGGGATACGAGCGCACGGCGGCGTCCCGGCTGGGCGTGGATAAACTGGAGGGCCCCGAAAGCGGCGCCTGGATGTGGGGCGCGCTTTCGCGGGAGAAGACGGACTGCGTCCTGCAGCTCGGAGGAGACCTCCTTTTCGGGCGCCGCCTCGCCAAAAGCGCGAAGGCGCCGCTTCTGTGCTACGCTTACGGTTTTCAGAAGGGAATGGAGTACGCGCGGGTCTTCACGGCCTGCTCCGGCATGGCCGCGAACCTGAACGCCAGAATAAAAGCGGGGGCTGGAACGCGGATCCCCGAGCGGCGCGTCCGCGTCATCGGAGATCTGGTCAAGGACTCTCTGGCCCTGGAGAGGGAGCCGTTCAAATGGAGCGGCGACGACGCGGAACGGCTTCTTCTGTTTCCCGGCAGCCGCCCCGCCGTCCGCGGCCTCGCCCTCCCCTGGCTGGAGGAGGTCGTCCGCTGTCTGAGGGAGCTCCTCCCCGCGGTTCAAGTGGGAACCCTTTTTTCCCCTTTCGTTCCGGAAAGCGAGTTCCCCGTCTGGCGCGACGCGGGGCTGAACCCCATGAGGGGCGAGTCCGGCGGGGCCATGAAGTGCGCGAACTACGCTCTGACCCAGCCGGGAACCAACAATCTGGAGATGATGCACTGCGGCCTGCCCGCCCTGATCGCCGCCCCGATGGACTTCTTGAAGGTCATTCCCGCCGGCGGGCTGGCGGGGCTCATGTCCGGCGTCCCCCTTCTGGGCCCCTGGCTGAAGGAGCGGGGAATACGCCGAAACCTGAGCCGTTACGGCGATTTCATGTCCTGGCCAAACCGGATCGCGGGCCGCGCGCTCATGGACGAGCTCTCGGGGGACATCACGCCCCGGGACATCGCCCGGCGCCTCGCCGCGTCGCTGCGGGACAAGGAAAAACTGAGCCGCGTCCGCGGGGAGCTTCTCGCGCTCTCCGGCGGCGGCGGCGCGGCCTCCCGCCTCTGCGACGCCCTGGAAATGGAGGCGGGCGAAAACCGCGCGCCCGAAGACCCGATGCTCACGGACCGGACGATCGC
>JAISMH010000102.1 GCA_031276855.1 Synergistaceae bacterium | reverse complement strand
TATGCAAAAGACAGTTCTGGATGCCGCGCGAGAGCGTATCTCCACGGTGTTCGACCATTTCGAGATGATCGTCGTGTCCTACAGCGGCGGCAAAGACAGCACGGTTCTTCTGCACCTCGCGCGAGAGGAGGCGCGGCGGCGCGGCCGCCAGATACACGCGCTTTTCATCGATTTGGAGGCGCAGTACAACTACACGATAAAGCACATCGAGGAGACGATGCTGGGCGATCCTTATATCATCCCGGTCTGGGTCTGTCTCCCGCTCAATCTACGCAATGCCGTGAGCGTTTTCCAGCCGCATTGGTGCTGCTGGGACCCCGAAGAGAAGAAGAATTGGGTGCGCCCCATGCCTCAGCACGAGGGTGTGCTATCCGACCCGTCCGGCCTCCCATTCTGGAGGCACAGGATGGAGTTCGAGGAATTCATTGTGAAGTTCCCGGAATGGTTCAGCCGGGGCAATAGTTATTCCAGCATGGTCGGCATTTGCGCCGACGAGAGCTTGAACCGTTACTGCGCGATCGCGACAAGCGACAAGAAATGCGCTTGGCGGCTGAAAGGAAAACAAATCAAGTGGAGCGCCGTAATGGACGCGAAGGCTCCGAATGTCGTCGCTCATTACCCCATCTACGACTGGGCGGTGTCGGACATCTGGAAATACCACGCGGAGGCCGGTATCCGTCACAACGAGATATACGATCTCATGCACCTCTGCGGGCTGCCGCTGACGGAGCAGAGGATTTGTCAGCCCTACGGCGACGACCAAAGGAAGGGCCTCGACCTCTGGGCGCAGTGCGAGCCGGAGACATGGCATATCGTCCTCGATCGCGTTGTTGGGGTGAACTACGGCGCGCGATACGCGCGCGACAAGCTGATGGGATACCACAGGGGCCTCGGACTCCCGGAAGGACACACGTGGAAAAGCTATACGTTCCTGCTGCTCTCGACCGTGCCGGATGTCTTGCGGGAAAGGTATATATCTAATTTCGCCGTATTCCTTGAGTGGTGGCAACGGCACGGTTACCCGGAGCTCGGTAAAGTACACGACGACGAGACGGCCTACATCGACGACAGCGGACACCGGCGGCTCCCTTCGTGGCGGCGGCTGGCCATGTGCGTCCTCAAGAATGATTTTCTGGCCAAAAGCCTCAGTATCGGGCAGGTCAAAAATGTCCACGAGGACGTGTACGACCGTGTAAAAGCCGGGAAGCCCGTCAAAGTCAGGAAATCCGTAGAGCCGGTGTACGCGCAGCTCCGGGAGTTGTATCGGAAGTACATGGACGGCGGAATCGAAAAAGTGGACGCGGATCTCGCCGTCCCGAGACTGACGGCGCGAATCGCCGCGCTGAATAGGAAGGTGGCTGAACTATGAAAATCGCAATCGAGAAATATGAAGAGCGCCCGCCGGAGTTTTGGGCGCTGATGGGGCCGTTTTTCGCACAGCGCCGTTACAGGCGCGAAATGCCTTATCTGGTGGACGACGACGGCTACGTATGGTTTTTGGCCGTCGAAAATGAGGCGGTTCTTGGATTCGGCTCCGTGCATGAGACTAAGGATTGCGGGGTGCTGTCGGGTCTTTATGTGGCGGAAAAACATCGCGGGAACGGCGTTGCCAGAAAGCTGATCGACGCGCGCCTGCAGTGGTGCAAGGAGAAGGAATTGAAGAAAGCGAAAACCACCGCAAGCCCAGACTCGAAACCGATTTTCGAAAAGGCGGGATTTGCGGTTACCGGCACGAAAGGCCAGTACACGACAATGGAGGTGGAGCTGGATGCCTACTCTTTTCGCGACGCTAAAAACTGAGGTAATCGAAAGAGGCCGGTTTCTGGCCGAAGAAATCGACGGCTTGCCGTTCGAGGACAAAATCGAGGCGTTAAACGCAATCCGCGCAATGCTTCACGAGGTCAGCCCCTTTCGCGACGAGCCCGTTGACTGCGTGACTTGGGTTCCGTCGGAGACGGTCGAGGGCAACGACTACAATCCGAACGCCGTGGCTCCGCCGGAAATGCGTCTGCTGGAGCTGTCCATCAAGGAAGACGGATACACGCAACCCGTCGTCACTCACGTGGAAGAAGATATATACCGCGTCGTGGACGGGTTTCACCGGACGCGCATTGCGCGGGAAAGCCCTGCCGTCAAGAAACGCATACTCGGCTACCTGCCGGTCGTCACGATTCGAGCGGGCCGCGAAGACATCAAAGACCGCATGGCTGCGACGATACGCCATAATCGCGCGCGCGGCGTCCACGGCGTCCGGCGCATGGCGGACATCGTGGCGGAGCTTTATGGCCTCGGCTGGACGGACTCCGAAATCGCGAAAGAGCTCGGCATGGACGCGGACGAGGTGCTGAGATTCAAGCAGACTAAGGGATTGCCGGAGCTTTTCAAAAATCAACCATATTCCAAGGCATGGGAGTGAAAAAAATGGGAACGCAAGTTATAGTTTTTGTTGAGGGCAGAATTGCTCCGCAACCCTTGTGGCCGTCCGAAACCAAAGACGGAGGAAAAATGCTTCAAGACATCGAGGGCGCTGTCATTGTTCCTCTTTACATCGAGAGCCCCTCTTACGTGGAGACTGTGGCCTTTGATCAGACCATCGAGGCGCGTTACATTGCAGATGATAAAAATGGCTGCTGTTTGACTCTCTTGGGTTTCGGCAAGAAAAAACCCCTGATTTTTAGCCTGCCTCATGACCCTACCGCCTACCCTCAAGAACAACATAAAAAACGACTGGCATCTTGGACAGTCAGTGCATTTTGGTCAATTCTTGCCATTGACAGCTCGAATGGGGTACTTATAAGGAATCGTTCCGTGACTGCTCCGAGAGCCCTCCTGCAAGGGCTTTCAAAATCTATGGAGAAAGCTCTACAAACACCAGATTTCAGCGAGATATATAAGCAATTCAGGGCGCAATGCGATCGAATCCCGCTTAATACCCTCTGGAGGAATGCCGTCCCAGCCGGGATATTTGGGGAAGAGATTCTGGAATGAGCACCATCGAAGATTTTGTTACGTTGGTTCAAGCTGAAAAAATCCCCACAGCGGCAGGGACGACATTATCCCGTCGTCAGCTGAGCAGTTTGTGTGCGCAGGGGAAGATTGAAGCGCGGAAAATAGGAAACCTCTGGCTTGTGTCAAGAACGTCGGTGGCGTCGTATCGGCCTGACGAGAAAGGTTTCGCCGCCGTCTGGAAGAAGCGGCGGGCAGAAAGAGATAAGCCCAAGCAGGAGCTAAAAGACATTATCGCCAGAGCTAAAGAGCGCCCTCAGTGAGGGCGCTCTTATTTGCAATTTGGTGGTAAATGAGGACTCGAACCGATAACCCAGCGGCAAAATCAGGGTCTTTTCACGAAACGTCGTGTTTGGAACAGGCAGGACGTAGCCCGTTCTGTTATATCTCTATCTTCGAGTTCAAGAGTACCGTAAGTGAGCTTGAATACCACTTTCCTTTCCCGCTCACGGTCGGTAATTTCTCCTCGTTGAAAATAGCGGCTATTTTTACGAGCGTCGCTCCCGCGTTTTTGAGCTTTTCCGCCTTTCCGATAAGCATTTTTCGATAATTCGGGCTATCAGGGCTGACTTCCGTGTTTTTTTCTCGCTCCTGAACATCGGAACTCTGTTGTGGAGAGGCATCATGAAGGATTTCGGACTGTTTGGCCGTCTGAGTTTTACTGCGTTGCATGAGTCCAATCAATGATTCTTCTTGTAGAATCCATTTTTGCAGGAGGCTGAGAGAAGAAAGCCCTGTCTGTTCCGAAATTTTTTGCAGTCTTTCCGGCAGATCGCTGTTCTCCGGTTCTTCCAGGAAAGGAACTGCTTTTAACCGTTTTTTTGCCTCTTTTTTGAACGCCATTCTCGACACCTCGCAAAATTTATGAAAATTAGAACACTACTGCGGAAAACACCGACGGCTTTATTTGAAGCCGCGTGAATTTACCTGCGGTGTGATCTGGTTTGATGATGATCGTTATTTTTTCTTTGTTTTTTTCGCTCCCATGACTTTCTCTTTCAACCCTTTGCCGGGACGGAACGCGGGAACTTTTTTCGCGGGAATGCTGACGATCTTCGAGGGGTCTTGGGGGTTGCGGCCTTCGCGTGCGGCGCGATCCTTCACTTCAAAAACACCAAAGCCGACGAACGTGCATTTTTCTCCGTTTGCAAGTGCGCTTCCAATGGAGTCAAAAACTTCCTCGACAATCGACGCGACGTTTTTCTTTGATTCGTTCAGCTTCTCTGAGATTGTTTCGACAAGTTCGGCTTTTGTCATAATCTACGCCTCCATATAGAGATTTTTCTGCATTCTAACAGTTTTTGCAAAATGCGCAATCCATATTCAGGCTTCTTCCGCCTCGTCTTCCCCAAAGTTCAGTCTCAACTGCCGGTCTTCTATTCCGTCCGTCTCCCTCGCGTTGCTGACGGAAAGCCCCATCAGACGGATTCTTTTTCCTTTGCCGAATTCAACGGCATTCAGCAAATCGACGGCGATGCTCCAGAGTGTATAAAAATCCTCTATCGGTCTCGAAAGGGTCCTTCTCTTCGATATCTCTCTGAAATCGGCGTACTTGACCTTCAGCGTCACCGTACGCCCGTAAAAATCCCGTCTTGAGGTACGCCGCCACACTTCGTTCGCAATCTCCCTCAACCTCTCTCTCAGTTCTGTTTGGTCATAGAGATCGGTCTTGAAAGTCTCTTCCGCGCCGAGGGATTTCCGTATCCTGTTGGGCTCGACTTCGCGATTGTCAATGCCTCTGGCGTTCCGGTAATAGATGTGCCCGGCTTTCCCGAACAAGTGGACCAATTCTTCCTCTCCGAATTTTTTCAGGTCCCGTCCTGTATGAATACCCAATTCTCGCATTTTTGCCGCGGTGACTTTGCCGACACCCCAGAATTGCTCGATCTTCAATTCTTCAACGAAGGATTCCGCCTCTTCCGGCAGAATGACAAAAAGCCCGTCGGGTTTCTTCCAGTCCGACGCGATCTTGGCGAGAAATTTATTGACGGAGACTCCCGCGGAGACGGTCAGGTCGGTCGTTTCTTTAACTCTCCGCTTTATCTCCCGCGCAATGACTGTCGCCGAAGCTATGCCGGGTTTATTGACCGTTACGTCCAGATAAGCCTCATCCAATGACAGGGGCTCAACTAAGTCCGTATAGTCCAAAAAAATGTTTCGCATTTGCGCGGAAATTTCGCGATAGAGTTCAAAACGCGCGGGAACGAAAATGAGCTGAGGGCATTTTGACAGGGCAGAGAGGGAAGGCATCGCCGAATGAACCCCGAATTTACGAGCTTCGTAACTCGCGGCAGCCACTACTCCCCGCTCGGCGGCATACCCTACGGCCAAAGGCTTTCCCCTGTATTCGGGGTGATCCCGCTGCTCCACAGAGGCGTAAAAGGCATCCGCATCAACATGTATAATCTTGCGCACTGTTCAGTTGGCGTGTACTCCATCTCCTAAACGAGATCCGGGCGGATTGTTCGCCCGGCTCCGTGTTCCTTGCCAGAAAAACTACTGACTAACCGGCGTATCCCGGTCTATTTCGTCGCCGGGGCGCTGCATAACGGTTCTCTTCATTTCTGTATTTTGCGGTATCGTCAATAGCTGGAGCTGGCTTCCTGAAGCGCCCGGAAAGCGTCGGTATCAACTAATTTCTCGTTGTCCTTTGCGTAATCTATCGCCATTTTCCCGTCTTCATCCCTCATCTTCGCATCCGCACCGCCTTTGAGCAACACTGTGACCGCTTCGGGGTTCTTGTTCATCAGTGCCGCCAACGTCAACGCCGTCACTCCCTTTTCTCTTTTGCTATTAACCTCCGCACCGCCTTCGAGCAACGCAGTAAGTATATCAGGGTTCTCGCTCATCATTGCCGCCATCATCAATGCCGTCATATTGACTCCATTTCTGGCGTTGACATCAGCGCCGCCTCTGAGCAGTGCAGTGACCACTTCAGGATTCTCAAGCCCTGCCGCCATTATCAACGCTGTCATGCCAAAGTCGTCTTGAGTGCTGGCGTTGACGTCCGCTCCCCCCTTGATCAGCGCGTTTATGACTTCAATATCCGCCCTTCCCATCACCGCCCTCATCAACGCTGTCCAAGTCTTCTCGTCTCTGGCATTGACATCCGCGCCGTTTTTAATCAATGCGGCGACCACTTCGGGGTTCTTGTTATGTTTTGCTGCAGCCATCAATGCCGTTTCTCCGTCTTCATCTCTGGCGTTGACGTCCGCTCCCGCTTTTATGCAGGCGTCGATGAGATCTGGGTTGGGATTGAGCATACCGAGCATTCTAAGAAACTCGTCCGCATTGCCTCTTTCCCTTATAAGATTTTTTGTGAGTTCTTCAGTCTCCTGAGGCGTCAGATTAGTGCGCGATTGTTTTATTTCTTCCTCTGTCGCCGCCTCGGAGCGGAATGAAAAGCAACCCAAGAACACCAGAATCAGTAGCCCCAGCACGAATTTCACGCCTCTTTTCTCCATTTTTCCCATTTCAACCTTACCTCTCTTTTCATATTAATTTATTTCTTGTCGTTTAGTTCATTTAATGATATGCCGTAGAATTTTATGCAATATTAACTTTTTAGTATCATTCTGCCTTACCTCTAAAAAGTTCCGTCAGCCAAGCTGCCCTGCGTGGCATGGGCAGCTTAACAGAACTCGTAAACATTACCGTCGGGAAATCTTCCTTAGTTGAGCATAGCCCTCGATGAGCCAACGATACCTCTCCCGGCCGGAGCGAACTTCCTCCGCCGCAGATGGACACGGAGCTCGCGGTGAAGTGGACCGTGCGGAAGGGTCTCCGCCGCCCCGTCTCGGGGGGAAGCCCCAGAGTGCTGCGGACCAGCAGCGTCTCGATCAGCTCCTCGTCGGACAGAGGGGGGAGGATGCCGTTCAGCGCGCGTGCGATCAGGGTCTTGCCGCTGCCCGGCGAGCCGATCAGAAGGATATTGTGGTGCCCGGCGGCCGCGATCTCCGCGGCGCGGCGCGCGGCAGCCTGCCCCTTGATGTCGCTGAAGTCGGGGTCTGCGGCGAAAGGCGCGTCCGGAACGGAAGACGCCTCCACCGGCGTCGGGTCGGCCTCCCCTTTCAAGACGGCGACGAGCTCCGTCAGGTCTCCCACGGCGTAGGCCTTCACGCCCTTCACCAGCCCCACTTCGTCCGTGTTTTCCCGCGGAACGTAGAGGGGAATCCCCCTGGCGCGAGCGAGAAACGCGGCGGGCACGGCTCCCCGCACACGGCGCAGACGCCCGTCCAGCGCCAGCTCTCCCATGTAGAAAGCGGGCTCCCGCGGCTTCAGAATGCCCGCGCTCGTCATCATGGCGAGCGAGATGGGCAGGTCCAGAAGAGCGCCCTCCTTGGGCAGATCCGCCGGGGCCAGGTTGACCGCCACTCTCCCCTTCAAAGGCAGCCCCACGGATCGAAGCGCGGCGCGGACGCGCTCCTTCGATTCTTTCACCGCGATGTCGGGCAGACCCACGATCGAGATGGAAAAGAGGCCTCCCGTGATCTCCACCTCGACCTCCACGGGAAGAGCCTCCATGCCCCGCAGGGTCACCGCTCCTATTGCGTTCATGCGCGAACCACACCTGCCGTCTCCAGAATTCAATAAATGCGAACGATGAGTGATTTATTCTGAATTATAGCTTAAAAAAAGGCAAACAGCCTGAATTTCCTGATCCCGATATCCTGATCCCGATTTTCTGCTCCTGATATTTCAGACTGCCCGCCGGAGGCTCTTAATTTTACAGAGTTTTGACGCCGGCCCCGTTTTTACGGGACATGCTCCTGATAG
>JAISMH010000045.1 GCA_031276855.1 Synergistaceae bacterium | reverse complement strand
CAGAAGATCGGAATCATTTTTCAGCACTTCAACCTTCTCGACGCCCGGACCGTGGCGGAGAACGTGGCGTTTCCCCTGGAAATCGCGGGGGAGAGGAAGGACAGGATCGCGAGCCGGGTCAGGGAGATACTCGAACTGGTCGATCTGAGCGACAAGGCGGATTTTTATCCCGGACAGCTTTCGGGAGGTCAGAAGCAGAGGGTCGGTATCGCCAGAGCGCTCGCCAACAATCCCTACATTCTGCTTTCCGACGAGGCGACGTCAGCTCTGGACCCTCAGACGACGCTGTCCGTGCTCGACCTGCTGAAGGACATCAACGAGAAACTGAAGCTGACGATCATTCTGATCACTCACGAGCTCAACGTGATTCGTTATATCTGCAAGAACATGGCGGTTCTGGAGGACGGATTGATCGTCGAAAGGGGCCCCGTCAGGAGCGTTTTCGGGGCGCCGCAGAGCGAGACCGCGAAGCTGTTTCTCAGGATAGACGCGGGATTCGCCAGTTTCGGCTGGCAGAACGGCGAAGGAATATAGGGTATGGGATACAGGCATATCGGGGCGGGGGGACGGAGAGAACATGGGCAAGCTGACTTTGTTTGAGACAATCGAGAGCGCGTTCAGCGCCAAAACGTGGGCGATCGTCGTTCCGGCGATTTACGACACGCTGTATATGGTGCTTTTCACGACGATACTGACGGTGTTTTTCGGGCTGATTCTGGGGATAGTGCTGGTCACGACGGACAAGGACGGCATTTATCCGAGTCCCCGGTTCAACGCGATCGTGGGGAGTGTCGTCAACGGGTTCCGTTCTCTTCCGTCCATGATCGTCATCATTCTCACTCTGCCGCTTTCGAGGCTGATTCTGGGGAAGTCTTACGGTCCGAAGGCGTGCATCATCGCCCTCGCGGTCACCTGTATTCCCATGTTCGGCAGGCTGGTGGAGAGCAGTGTTTTGGAGGTTCCCAAAGGCAAAATCGAGGCGGCGAGGTCCATGGGGGCGAAGAATCGGGACATCGTGCTGAAGGTTCTGCTCCCGGAGGCGCTGCCGAGCCTCATCAGGAGTTTCACCATCGCCGTCATCGCCGTCATCTCGACGACGGCGCTGGCCGGGACTCTGGGAGCCGGTGGGTTGGGGGACGTGGCCGTGCGTTTCGGCTATTCCCGCTTCAAGACGGACATTCTTCTGGCGGCGGTTCTCGTCATGATCGTCATTGTTCAGGCCGTACAGTTCGCCGGCAACACGCTGTCGAAATTTGTTTTGAAACGAAGGCATTTGATATAGAAGTTTAGAAAATTAAAAGAGGTCAAGGAGGCCAAGCCTCCTTGCGGGGTATGGGGCGGAGCCCCATGTTTCTTGAATTTTTTGGCGGGGCGGAGCCCCATGTTTTTTGAATTCTTTGGGAGGTATCTTATCTATCATGAAAAAATCAGTTGTTATCGCCGCTTTAGTTCTCTCTCTTTTCGCCGCCGGCGAGGCTTTTGCCGCCGCGGCGAAGACGACGCTGAAGGTCATCGCCTCGGCCGTGCCTCACGTGGAGCTTCTCGAATTCGTCAAGCCGAAGCTGGCCAAGCAGGGGATCGAGCTGGAAATCTACCCCATCGACGACGCCAGCGCGAGTTCGCGCCTTTACAACGAGCAGACCAGCAACGGCGAGTTCGATCTCAATTTCGCGCAGCACGTGCCCTATCTCAACTCTGTGAAGTCGGAACAGGGGTACGACCTGGCTCCGGCGGGGAACATCCACGTGGAGCCCATAGGGTTCTACTCCGTCAAGTACAAAACGAAGGCGGAGATCCCCGACAAGGCCGTCATCGCGGTGCCCAACAACGCCACCAACGAGTACCGCGCGCTCAGGATACTGGAGCAGAACGGGTTCATCAAGCTCAAGCCGGATATCCAGAACTTTTCCGCCACGAAGGAGGACATCACCGAGTACGTGAAGCCGGTCGAGATCGTCGAACTCGACGCGGGTATCATCATCCGCAACGGGGACCAGTTCGACGGCTACATCACCAACACCAACAGGATACTGGAAGCGGGCATCGACCCGAACACCGCGCTGTTCCGCGAGGGCAAGGACTCTCCCTACGCCAATATCCTCGTCACGAAGACGGCGCGCGTCAACGACCCGGCCATCGTCGCGCTCAAGAACGCGCTGACGACGGAGGACGTGCGCAAGTTCATTCAGGAAAAATACAACGGAGCGGTCGTTCCCGCGTTCTAAGCCGCATTGTATCGATGATAAAGCGAGCTGCCTTTGCCTCCAGCGACGGCGATTTCATCGACTACCACTACGGGCGCGCCACCTCTTTCTTTGTGTACGAATTCGGCAGCTCGCGTGCGCCCGTTCTGCTGGGGAAAAGGCGTCATTATAGAATCCCCGTTCAGGGGCTCATCGAACAGGGCTCGGCGCACCACCGCGAGGACCTGGAGAAGGTTGCCGAGCTTTTAGGCGACTGCGACGCTCTTTTCGCGGCGAAAATCGGGGAGACGCCGGCGAAATTTTTCCTGGAACGAGGCATGAGGGTCTTCCAGCTCGAGGAGAGAATCGACCGGGTACTCGAGGAAATCGAAAACGAAAATAAAATCGAAGGAAACGTATAGACGATGACACTTTCAGCAACAGCGTCGGTAACGGCGGAAACGATCATACAAACGGCGGAATTGAAACATTCTCTCCTGAAGGTGAGCCAGCTTCACCCCTGCTTCGGAGGGGAAGCGCACAACAAATTCGGGCGGCTTCACCTTCCGGTCTCCCCGGCCTGCAACATCCAGTGCCGGTTCTGCAATCGCTCGATCAACGAGAAAGAAAACCGCCCCGGCGTGACGGCGGGCGTTCTGCGCCCCGATCAGGCCGCGGCGACCGTGAAAAAGGCCCTCTCCCTCTGCCCGGAGATCACCGTCGTGGGTATCGCCGGCCCCGGGGACACCCTCGCGACGGACGCCGCCATCGAGGCGTTCCGCGCCGTCCACGAGGCCTACCCGCACTTGATAAAGTGCCTCAGCACCAACGGCCTGCTGCTCCCCGACCGGGCGGAGGAACTCATCGGCGTGGGCGTGAAGACCGTCACGGTGACCGTGAACGCCGTCGATCCGTTCATTCTGGACAAGGTGGTCTCGTACATCGTTTTCAAGGGCAGAAAAATAACCGGCCCGGCGATGGGGGACATCCTGACGGCGCGGCAGCTCGAAGGCATCCGCAAGGCGAGCGATCTCGGCGCGACGGTCAAGGTAAACACCGTGCTGGTTCCCGGGATCAACGACGGGCATATCGGCGACATCGCCAAAGCGGTGAGCGAAGCGGGGGCGCACGTCTACAACATCATCCCGCTGATCCCCCAGCACGAGCTCTCCCATATCGAAGAGCCCGACTGCGACATGCTGCAAAAGGCGCGGGAAGACGGGGAGCGATACCTCGAAGTCTTCCGTCATTGCAAGCACTGCCGGGCGGACGCCTGCGGGATTCCGGGGCTCAGCGACTTCTCGAGGGAGCTCTACGGCGGGCAAATGGAGACGTTTTCGCATGGTTGAGTACCGGGCGGCGTTCGCCTCGTCGGACGGGAAAAACGTCGATTTGCACTTCGGAAAATGCGACCGCTTCACCATCGCCGGGATCGACGAGGCGGGAAACTGGCG
>JAISMH010000178.1 GCA_031276855.1 Synergistaceae bacterium | reverse complement strand
AGAAAAATTCACGGGCACAACAATAGCAGTAACGCCCAAACTCAAGCTGTTCAAAGGGGAAATAAAGCGCATGTTGGAATCCAGGGGAATTGACAACGTTTTATGTTTTGACAACAACTCATCGTTTCTGGACCCGGAAGAAATCATACCTGAGGCAAAAATGCTGTCCGGTATGGCCAATGGTGAACAATACTTTTCCTTAGCGGAAATACCGTGGGGGGAAGAGGAGGTTTTTGTGGATTGCGGCGTTTTTTGCGGCGAATCGACATTGGATTTCATCAATCGGTGTGAAAAACAAGGCGGTACTTATAGTAAAATTTTCGGTTTCGAGCCAAACCCGACCGCTTATCTTGCGGCCGTCGATAACTTGGCCCGGTTCCGCGGCGTAAAGATTTTCAATGCCGGCGTGGGCAATCACGACGGCACGGAGAAACTCGTGATGTACGGGCCCAGCTCTCGTGTGGCAGAAGACGGAACCGAGGAAGTCCGCGTCGTTACCCTCGATAAAGTATTGGAAAGCGAACGGGTAACCTTCATACAGATGGACATCGAGGGAAGCGAACTGGACGCTTTGAGGGGCGCGGCGAAGATTATTCGGGCGCAAAAGCCCAAACTTGCCGTCTGCGTCTATCATAAATTCGAGGACAACTGGGAAATCCCGGAATTCATCTGGTCGTTGAACCCGGAGTATCAGCTTTTTATGAGGCACTACGGCAAAGTATTTTATGAGACGGTATTGTACGCCCTGCCCCAGGCAGCCGTAAAGTCGGATGTTAAGGAGAAATTCATATGACCCCTAAATTTCCTCACGCGATCGTTATCGTGACTTTGTCTTGCAATATGAAATGTAAATTATGTATATTGGATGCGCCGTATTACCGCAAACCATTCCATCCGGACATCGATTTTCTTAAAGAGACCACGGATAGGACATTTGCAATAGGCGATTATGAAATTTTCGAATTTAATGGCGGCGAGCCCCTGCTGCGCGGCGATTTTGCGGAGTTGTTTGAGTATGCCTTGCGCTATAGAGATAACGCGGATATTTTTAAGACCGTTACGAACGGTTCAAAAGAAATCCGCGGCGACTTGATCGATGTGTGGAAACAATACGGCGATAAGTTTTATTGTATAATAGACAATTACGGCCCGAAGTTGTCTCCGTGCGCGGAGGAAAACTGCAGCAAGCTCAAATCCGCGGGAATTCCCTGTGAACTCCGCGATATGTATTCGGATTCCAAGCACCACGGAGGTTGGGCGGATTTTCGCGTCGATGAAATAAAACACACTGTCGAAGAAGCGAAAGCGATATACCTCAAATGCGGTCAAGCCCAAAAGCTGAAACACTGCTGCAACATCATAAACGGGCTTTTGATGCCATGTCATATGCAGTTTAAGCTGAATGACAGGGGAATTTGCGAACCGCTCCCTCATGAATATATCGACCTTTTCGACGACAGCGAGCCGCTCGAAAAGAAACGCGAGAAAATGCGAAATTTTACGGATATAGCTGAAATACAATTCCTCACCGCTTGTCGTTACTGCGTGGGGCTGTACGACGGCATCGAAAGAGCGAAACCCGCCGTTCAGCTTACTTCGGAGGAAGTTAAGAATATGCAGCGTATCCGGCAATCAAAAGGCGTGTTGGCGTAACCTCAAACCCCGTATATCATGTTCAGTTAAGACAGGCGTTTATCACGGGGGGGTCTCGGGGGGGGGGCCAGTGGAGGAGCGCAGCGGCCGAACGAGTTCTGCCCCTCTGAGCTTGAACGTTTACAAAATTTCATAAGGCGGGAGAAAATGCTGAAAACTAAAAGATTATCAATCGTGCCCACATTTTTATGCACTCTGCGGTGCAAATTGTGTTCGAATCATATGGCCGAATTTCAAAAGCCGCCGACGGCTTCGACGGAAGAGCTTAAACGTGACATCGACAATTTGTTTTTGCTTTTTGACAAGATCGAATGGCTGCAATTTGTCGGGGGAGAAATATTTACTCATAGACACCTTGATGAGGTCTTCAAATATTGCAAGTTGTATGAGGATAAATTCGATCGGCTGATCATCGAAACCAACTCTACGATCATGCCGACTGACGCGGAATTTGAAGCGCTTTTGTCGTTCGGAAACAAACTGAAAGTCATGATAAGCGATTATGGCGAGTTATCGAAGGTACGCGACGAATTCACGATGGTATTGGATAAGAACAATGTCGAATATGTTTTAAAAAAATATTATGGGGACAACCAACATTTCGGCGGTTGGATTGACAACAGCAAAATGAATGACATTGGGGAAACAGACGAGGAAATAAACATGAAAGCCGCGCAATGCCCGCAGGTGAGACTGCAAAATATGCACTGTTTCAAGGGTAAATTGCACAGATGTTCCAACTCCCTGTTCATAAGCGAGCTTGGAATATCCAATCCGAACAAGCGCGATTTTGTCGATTTGAACGATCGGACGATTTCAAAAGACGAAAAAATCAAAACGGTCGATAATTTTTATAAAACAGCGACCGCGACGTGCCGTTATTGCCGCTGGAAAGACGCCGACAACGCCGAGCTTATGACAAGGTTCGGCGCGGCGGAGCAAGTTTGAAAATAAGGCAGCCGTTCAAACTCTCGTTTACGATTGCAGCAACGGCGGCGCAAAGCGTGTATAATAAAGCGAAGGGCGTTGGCAACCGTTCAACCTCCGAGGAGGGTTGAACGGTTAAGCGGAGAACAGACCCCACCCGCTTCGCGGGAGCCCCTTTTCAAAGGGGGGTGTCGGCGAAGCCGACGGGGGTTTGCCGGGGGGGCAACGCCCCCGGTAGCGGGTGCAGGGCCTACGGCCCTGCCGTTTTGAATTTATGGAAGGGTGCGGTCAAAGTGAATCTACCCCGCCTGATTATTGCCGACGAAATTAACCCCGGCATGATTTCTCCGTCTTTGGTGCTGGTCTGCGCCATGAAGCGCATGGGCATTAAATTGAGGGTTTTTGTCTGCGCCCGCGACGAATCGGACGTGCGCCTGCTGAAACTTCTCTTGGAAGAACCGGTCGTCTCGCTGGATACCTATCTCCTCGGAAGCGTGAAGCTGCTGAAAACCCTGTTTCAGGAGATGGCGGCGCCCGACGCGCTGAACCTCATTCTGATCCCCCTGGGCACGCGTCAAGAAGACGGCTTCATGCAGGTGCGCCCCGAGATCATGGAAATCGCACGATCCTTTACGTGCAAAATCGTCGCCATGCTGAACGCGGCGTCCTCCGCCATAGATGCCGCAAACGACGCGATCGCGGCCCTGTCGGCGTTCGACGAGGCCGAGGGAAGCTGCGTGCAGGGCGTCATTTTTCTTTCGCCCAAGAATCCGGGGGAGTATCAGCTGCTCGAACAGGACTTCGGGAGGCGGACGCACATCATGAGCCTGGGCTACATCCCCAAGGCGACGGAACGCGCCCGGCCCTCCTTGCCGGATCTGTTCGGCTCTGCGGCGGGCGCGTACGTCATGCAGGTCAAGAGTTCCGTCCTTCAGCTGGTCTCCAATCAATACCTGATCGAATGGAAGATCATAGAGGCCTTCGCGCGCCTCATGGAAGAGTGGGTCCCCCCTCAGGAGAGCTATTACCTTCCCAAAAAAATCAAGGTCGTCCTCGTGGGGGAGAGCACGTTTTCCCTGGAGAGCGCCAACGCGAGGACACTCTTCAACTTCCTGGGCTGTGAAACCGTGGACTACAACCCGTGGAAAGATCCCTTTCCTCTGGAAGCCCCCGTTTACTACTTTCCGCACTGCCTTGCCGAGGTCTGCGCCGATAAACTGCTTTCCCACGAGCCTTTCCTCCAGGGCATCAGGCAGGCGTTCGTCGGCAACAAGCTCATCTTCGCCAACGGAGCGTCCGCGCCCCTTTTCGGGCACCACTTCATCTCCGCCGACGGGCAGCAGCACGAGGCGCTGAACTTCTTCCCTTTTCACGGAAGCTATTCGTCCCCGACAAATTCGAGAAATTTTTCCAAAGTGGAAATCCGCGCTCTCTTCGAATCGTTCTTCGGCAGCAGCGATGAAAAAATGAGGGGTTGTTCGCTCGATTACGTCCGCATCAGCAACCCCGGCAACGTCGTGCCGCCCATGTGGGTTTACCGGGACAGCCTCAAAGACACGGAACTGGGAAGCTCCGGCTGGCAAAAGTCCTATTGTTTCGTCACCGATCTGTACCTCGAACTGTGGAGCTGCCTCGACATCGTAAACCGCTGGCTTGCTCTGAGAAAGAAATAATAAAAAATACGCGGCACAAGGGGCCGCCAATCAACGGCCCCTTGTGCCGCCGGTTCTGCCGGAAGCGCAAGGGGCCGTGTGGTCTCGTCTTGTTTATCTGCGCCTTTATCTGAATCTGCGCCTTTATCTATGCCAGAAACTCGTTTTTCGGCGCCTCCGTGTTTCTGTCGGGGTCGGAAACGCCCTCGCCGGAAGGCGAAGCCGGGCCGTCTTCTTCGGTTTTCTCCTGTCCCTGTTTCTCCTGTTCCTTTTTTTCGGGCTCTCCGAGTTCCTCTCCGTTCATCAAAGCCTCGAATTCCTGGCCGTCCAGCGTCTCGCGCTCCAGAAGAATGGCCGCGATCTTGTCGAGAAGCGTCCGGTTCTCCGTTATGATCTCCTTCGCCTTCGCGTAGCAGGAGTCGATGATCGCCTTGACCTCCTGGTCGATGGCGTAGGCCACTTCTTCGCTGTAGTCCCGATCCTCGGAAATGTCGCGCCCCAGGAAAATTTCCTCGTGCTTGCGCCCCAGCTTGACCAGCCCCAGCCGGTCGCTCATTCCCAACTCCGTCACCATCTGCCGGGCCGTCTTCGTCGCGCGGTCGAGGTCGTTGGCCGCGCCGCTCGTCACGTCGCCGAACGTCAGTTCTTCCGCGACGCGCCCGCTCAGAAGAATGCTGATTCGATTCAGCATTTCCGACCGGGAAACGAGGAAGCGATCCTCCTCCGGCAGCTGGAGCGTGTAGCCCAAAGCCGCGTGTCCGCGGGGCACTATCGATATTTTATGAATGGGATCGCAGTCCGGCAGCGTCTTCGCCACCATGGCGTGGCCGACTTCGTGGCAGGCGATGATCTTCTTTTCCTTGTCGCTGATCAGGCGGCTCCTGCGCTCCGGTCCCGCCATGACCCGCTCGATGCCCTCCTCGAACTCGTCCATTCCGATCCTGTCCCGGTCGCGCCGCGCCGCCAGAAGGGCCGCCTCGTTGACCAGGTTCGCCAGGTCCGCCCCCACAAAGCCGGGCGTCCGGCGCGCCAACACGCCGAGATCCACGTCTTCGGAGATTTTTTTATCCTTGCTGTGAACCTTCAGAATGGCCTCCCGCCCGTTGACGTCGGGACGGTCGACCACGATATGCCGGTCGAAGCGGCCGGGCCGCAGAAGCGCCGGGTCGAGAATGTCCGGCCGGTTCGTCGCCGCGATCAAAATCGTGCTGCTGGCCTCATCGAAACCGTCCAGCTCCACAAGAAGCTGGTTCAGCGTCTGCTCGCGCTCGTCGTGGCCGCCGCCCAATCCCGCGCCCCTGTGCCGCCCGACGGCATCCATTTCGTCTATGAAAATGAGGCACGGCTGGTATCGTTTGGCCTGGTCGAAGAGGTCGCGCACGCGCGCCGCCCCGACTCCGACGAACATCTCGACGAAGTCGGAACCGCTGACGCTGAAAAACGGCACGTCCGCCTCCCCCGCGGAGGCGCGGGCCAGCAGGGTCTTGCCCGTGCCGGGAGGCCCCAGCAGCAAAACGCCCCTCGGAACCTTCGCGCCGAGCCGCGTGAACTTCGCGGGGTCCTTCAGGAAATGAATGACCTCCTGAAGCTCCTCTTTGGACTCGTCGCAGCCCGCGACGTCGGAGAACGTGACCTTCGGGCGGTTGTCCAGAAACAGCTTCGCCTTGCTCTTCGCGAAGGACATGACCTTGCCGCCGCCGCCCTGCATGTTGTAAAGGAAGAAGACCCACACCCCGATCAGGAGCAGCGTCGGGAAAAGAGAGGAGAGAATCGTCACCCACCACGACGTTTTCTGCGGCGGTTCGATCGTCACGATGACGCCCTTTCCCGCGGCCTCGGACGCCAGGTCGTCCACGTTCACCCCGTAGGTCAGGAACTTGCCGCCGTCCCGCAGTTCACCCTGCAGCGTCGCGGAACTCGATTCGCCCGGCAGGGTATTGTTTTTAATCTGCAAAGTCCTGACACGTCCGCCCTCCAGCTCCGAGAGGAACGAACTGTAGCTGATTTCGCTGTATTCCTGCCGGGGTTGAGTCGGAGTCAAAAACATATTCACCAGGCTGACAACCAGCACAATAAGAATCAGATACAAACCCAGATTCTTCACTACCCGCCCCAAAACATCGCCGCCTCTCCGACCTAAAAATTCAACCCCGTGATTGTAGCAGGAAAAGCTAGAAATTTACAACGTGAATATCCGGCAAATGCCTCCATTTACCCCCGCAGTCCAGCCCGTATCCGACGACGAATTCGTCGGGCACCGCAAAGCCGCAGTAGTCGATATCCACCGCGATCCTGCGTTTTTCTTTCTTGTCCAGAAGCACACAGGTCCGCAGACCGGCCGGCCTGCGCGTACGCATGACGTCCAGGAGATAGGACAGGGTCAGCCCCGTGTCGACGATGTCCTCGACGATCAAAACGTGCCTGTCCTCCACGCCGCTGCCGAGGTCCTTGAGAATGCGCACGACGCCGCTGCTTTTCGTCGAGGCTCCGTAGGAGGAAATCGACATGAAGTCTATTTTAACATCGAGCTCCGAAGGCATCTGACGAACCAGATCCGACAAAAAAAACACGGCTCCGTTCAATATTCCGACGACCAGCAGTTCCTTGGCCGGGGTCTCGGACGCGATCCGCTCCGCCAGACTTTTCACGCGCTCCCCGATCGCCTCTCCGGAAAACAGCGTTCTTCCCACCGTGTAGTGAGGCTCCACTTCCAAATCACTCCCCCGTAACATCTTGGGCTCCGCCCCGAACTCCGCTCAAAGGCCCGGGACCGACCCACAGGAGGCGGCCGCCGTCCCCAAGCACCGTCACGCCTTTTCCCCACTGAAACTCAAAGCGGGCTCTCCCCTCCGCCAGGCGGGCCAGCTCCGACACCCGCGCGCGGGAAAGCACGGGAATTCCGAGGCGCCGGCCGACCGCGCGAAACAAAATCGCCCTCTCCTCCGCGCGGAGGGCGCTCACTTCCCCGCGCCGCGCGCTCCACAGGGCCTCCGTCCCGTCCTCTTCTGCGAACCCCTCTTCTGCGAACCCCTCTTCTACGGACTTCAGAAGGGCGCCGCCGCGCTCTTCCTCCTCTTCCCGGTAAAAGCGCAGGTCTTTCGCGAAGGCCGCCAGATGCTCGGCGGCCCTCGCGTTGACCCCGCTTTCGAGGAGAGGCATCACTTTCCCGCGGATGAAGTTGCGCGTGTAACCGAGGTCGGCGTTCGTCCGGTCCTCGCGCCACTCGATTCCCCGGCAGCGCAGCACATCGCGCAGAAAATCGCGGGAGCAGTCCAAAAGAGGGCGGAAGAAGATCCCCCTCCGCTCGGGCATTCCCGCCGCGCCCCGCACCCCCGAGCCGCGCAGCAAGTGAAACAGCACCGTCTCGGCGGCGTCCTCCCGGTTGTGCCCGAGCGCGACTCCCCAGGCGCCGTACTTCTTCGCCGCCCGCTCGAAAAAAGCGTAGCGCAGACGCCGCGCCCCGGCCTCCAGAGATTCCCCTTTTCTCAGGGACCCCGGAACGTCCCCGCGGCGGATTTCCGCTTCGATACCCCACCGCCGGGCCGTCTCCTCGACAAAACAGGCGTCCTGCCGGGATTCTTCCCCCCGTATCCCGTGCTCGAAGTGCGCGGCGACCAGCCTGCCCTCGCAGAAGGTGCGGAACAGCCACAAAAGCGCCGTCGAATCGCCTCCGCCGGAGACGGCCAGAAGAATCGGCCCCGCCGGCGCGCCTTCCCCGGACAGCCAGCCCTGACGAACCCCCGTCCCGAAAAACAAGGCGCCGAGCGCGCTCAGGGAAAGCGCGTAGGGAATATCCCGGCTGCGCTCCCGTTCCCGCTCCCCGGGAGGCAAGCGGGACAGAGCCCGCCGGCAGAACGCCCGAAGGGCGGACCGGCGGCCGCCGCGAAGGGGCGCGTCATTTGTCCGGCCGATCCCCATCGCCTTCGGCGTCCGGCGCGCCGTAGAGCATCCGGTAAACTTCGAGGTTCCCCGACACTTTCTGGACGTAGTCGCAGGTCTCGTCGAAGCGGATTTCCTCGATCCAACGGCCGGGCGTCAGGTTCCGCCTGCCGTCCGCCAGCCACTTGCGGGCGTTTCCGGCACCGGCGTTGTAGGCGGCCATGACCCAGTCCTTCCGCTCGAAAGACTTTCCCAGGCGGGCGAGATGGGCCGTCCCCAGAGTGACATTGTCCGTAACATCGTAAATATCGTATTTTTTCAGGCCGATTCGTTTGGCCTCGTCCCCGGCCGTGCCCGGCATCAGCTGCATCAGGCCCGAGGCCCCGGCCCGGCTGGTCGCGCGGGGGCTGAAGGCGCTTTCCTGCCGCATCACGGCCCAGACGAAATTATCCTCGACGCCGTATTTTTCGCAGGCCGCCTCCACCTGCCTTCTGAAAGAACGGGGATAGAGGCGCTCCAGGCCCTTTCGGTAGAGAGCCTTCCCCGACGTGAAATAACGCGCCAGCAGGCGGGCCTGGGCGTAGCCGCCGCCCTCCTCTCCCAGCCACTCGGAAAGCTCTATGGAGCGGTACAGTTCTTTGGCCGAGGCCTTGGGCCGCTGCATTCGGAGCTTCGCGTAAAGGACGAATCCCCATTCCTCCAGCCGGGAGGGCGCGGAAGCCAGGTTCGGCGGATCGCCGTCCCGCAGTTCGGGAGCGCCGGGCCTCGCCAGGAACGCATAGCAGGAAAGAGGATGGCCGCGCGTCAGTCTGGTGTGCGTCTTTTCCGCCTCCGCCGCGTTTCCCGCGGATTTCTGCGCCGCGCCGAGCCAATACAGAATCCGGGGCCTCCACGCCGCGTCCAGCCCCGGGGAGTAAGCGCGCTGCCAATACCGCGCGGCCTCTTCCATCTTTCGGGCGTTCCACGACTCCCAGCCCCGCTTCCACAAAATCTTGACCGTTTCGATGGAATCAGGATAGGCCTGGATCAGCCCGGCCTCGAGCTTTTTCGCCTCCTCGTCTTCGGCGAGGCCCGCCAGGGCGAACATGGCACGGGCCTGAACCCTGCCTTTGCGCTCCTTGACGAGACGGCGCAGCACCGCCTCCGCCTCCGCCCTGAGGGGACCCGGTTTTCGGGCGGTCCCCGCCAGCGCGGCAATGCGGCGCGCGGAGCTTTCCGCGTAAGCGTTTCCGGAAAGCGCCAAAGAGCCCCATAAATTCAGGGCTTCGGAGTGGCGTTTCAGCCTGTAAAGGGAATAGGCTCTGTAGTAGACCGCTTTGCGCCGGCCGGCGGCCTTCTGCGGAACGGCCGCGAGGCGTTCGGCGGCCGTTTTGTAGTCGTTCTTCAGATAGGCGTATTCCCCCAGCGCAAGGTTGACGGGCGCGGACCAGGGCTCGGGGAGCGCGGACAGGATGTCGTGGGCCGCCTTGTCCGCGGGCTGCTGCGCCAAAAGCCGGATCGCGTCGGCGCTCCGATCTCCGGGCAGTTTGATCAGGCGGCTGAGAGCGGCGATTTTCTGGCTCTTCGTTTCCGCGGCCGAGAGCATTTTTTTCAAAGCGTCCTCCAGCCCCTCGAGCAGCTTGCCCCGCGGAGGCTCGCCTCGCGGAGGCTTGCCGGAGGAAGAGGAGGACTCCAGCAGACGGAACCGCGCGTAGGCGAGGGGGTACCGCAGATCTTCCGGGGCGGTTTTCTCCAGCCGGGCGGCGAGCGAAAACGCCTCGGCGTATTTCCCCAGCTTTTCGCGGGCCAGAATCAGGGTCATATCGGCATAGGGGCGAATTTCCGCGGGAAAAGCGTCCGCGTGCTTTTCGAGGACGGCCGCCGCCTCGCTCCACCGGTTCTGGAGACGCAAGGCGTTCGCCATCAGAGCGTGATCCCTCGGCGCGAGCGCGCGGGATCGGTAAGCCTCGTCCATCGCCTTCCATTCGCGCTTTTGAAAGAGGGTGTAAAACGGAGTTTTCGGTTTTTGAGCTTCCGCGCCTTCAGCGGAGCCCCACGCGGAAAACGCGGCAGACGAGAGAATAAATAAGAGGACAAAAAACAGGATAAAACACAAAGGCACCGTTCCGGCCCGGTCTTTACGGCGCAAAGCAAAAACCTCTTTTCTGATCTGCCTTCCCCGGTTCGCGGGACGCGTCGCGGGACAAGAACCGAAAAATTCGCCCGCGGGTTGGAAGCGCCGCAATTTACGGCGTTTTCGCGGACAAAATCAGCCTTGCCCAGGACGGCCAGGGAAACGCTTTCGTGTCCGGCGCTTCGCGGAAAAGCGCGAAAGCCGCCCCCCCGCTGCCGGTGATGCCCCACGCGGAAGCGCCGCCCTTGTCGAACACGCCGAAGAGTTTATCATAATCGGGAAATTTATCCATCAGGAGAGGCGCAAAATCATTGGGCAGAAGCCCGATTCGTTCTTTTCCCCGAATCTTCCGGCACAGCCCGTCCGCCTCGGCCCGCGCGGCGGCGCCGTTCAGAACGTAAGCTCCCCCGTATCGGAGATCCAGCCGCGCGTAGGCGTTTTCCGTTCCCACGCTCCAATCCGGCAGAACCGTCACGGTGTAAAGTTCGGGCGCCTCCAGAGGCTCCAGGATTTCTCCCGTTCCCGACACCAGAGCCAGGGAATGGCCGGAGAACAGGAAAGGAACATCGGCCCCTGTCTTTTTGGCCGCGCTCCGCCACGCGGGGCTGCCGTTCCCTTCCGCGAGCCAGCACAAAACCGCCGCTCCGTTGCCGCTGCCCGCGCCGAGCCCCGAACCGGGATACAGGGTCTTCGTTATCTCCACGTCGAGGAAGGGGACATCGAATCCCTCGCTTCTCGCGGAGCTCAGGGCGCGGGAGACGATGTTCTCTCCTTCGATTTCGATCCCTTTGACGCGCACCGCGTCCGCGTTCTCGTTCTCCGCGCGCGCTATCGAAAGCGTCTCGACGGCGGGAAGGCGCAAAAACAGCGACACGATATCGTGGTATCCGTCTTCGCGTTTTGCCGTCACACGAAGGGACAGGTTCAGCTTCGCGGCGCTGGGCAGGATGAAACGCACCGAAAGATCCCTCCCAAATCAAAAAATAAGTCCATAAATAAATCAAAAATAAGTCCTCGAAACCCGGACGCCGCGGAAAACAAAATACCCCCGACCTTTGCCGAGGGCGTACTGCCGCAAATATCGTTTCGGCGGATTACGACGACATCGAAGAAATGATTTCGAGCTCCACTTCTTTGGTGAGGATTTCCGCATAGCTGAAGGAAACCGTGCTTGCCTTGGATTCTACGTACATGGTGAACAGCTTCGGATAAGCGTCCAGAAGGATACCCTGCGTCACTTCCGTCTTGTTGCGCCCCTTCAGGGCACGGCACTTGACCAGCTGACCTTTGTAAGATATGATTTCGTCTTTTATTGATGTGAGGGTTCTCAGCATCACACACCACTCCCTCGCTTTCGTTGGTTTACATAGTAACACGAAACCGAGAAAAACACAAATTGCCCCTCGAACGGGTCACTGAGACCATTTCAGGAAATTGTAGGAGAGATGGATGGGGTAATCCCCGGGGGATTCGCCCGGAAAACGATTTTTGACCTCCGGATTGCAGGAAAGCGATATGATCGTGTTTTTATCCGGTTTCCAGCTGTTTTGCAGCACGATCCGCCCCTCGGCCCTCAAGTTCGGGGCCGCGCGCTCGTCCGTCTTGCCGAAACGGATGTTGTACGCCTGACGGAAGCCCTCGTAAAGAGCCCTGTCCGACGCGGCGTCCCCGGAACTGGCGATGTAAACCGTCTTGTGGTTCAATCCCTTCTTGGCGTGAAAACCGAAGACGAAGATGGCGGAGCGGCCCTCGAAGGTCCCTTTCATCGTGAGCCGCCCGTTGCGGACAAAATCGGACGCGACCGCGCCGCTGTTTTCCATGCGTTTCTGAGTACGCGCCGAAGACAGCCCGAAAGCCGCGGACATGAAGGCCTCCGCGCTGTCGCCTGCCCGGGAGGCGGACTGAAAGGCGGGCAAAAGGAGCAAAAAACACGCGATGAGCGCCGCGCGCCGCCGAATCAAAACGGGTTCGCCCCTTCCTGATGAGCGCCGAAGTCCCAGACGACCCGCGCGGCCCGGCGCGCCGTCTCCCCGCTGCCCTCCGTGAAGTAGCACGTATAGCGCCTGACAGTGCCGCCGGGGATCTTTCGAGGCAGGAGGCGGGCGCTGGCCACGGGCTTGCCGAAGCGATCCAGAAAGACCATCGTGCCGCCGAAGAACCGATTGCGGCCCGTCATGTTCACGACATCGAGGGTGAGCCTGTCCCATCGGTACACCACGTTCTCGAAGCGCAGGCCGGGAATGCCGCCGATCCTGCCGTCCCTGACGACGTTGGAGGAAATTCCCGCCCATGCCGAGCCGGAAAAAACGGCGCCGGCAAGCGCGGCAAAAAGAACGGCGCACAAAAAACTTCCCGAAAAGAAATCCCTTTTTCCCCGCTTCATCCTTATCCGCCGAATTTTCGTCTGAATTTTCACCAATGCCGCCGCCCCCTGCCGCGCCCCTGCGAGCCGCGTATTTTCCAAAGCTGTATAAACTTCGTTTGTGTTCATTATAACTTAAACTCCGCGCGGCGCCGTACAAAAAATCGGTGTCTTTATGGTAAGCTGTGAGAGCGAGCGGCTCCGGTAACCGCTGCGGCGCCGGCGAGTCCGGCGGCCGGAGAGGAAAGTCCGGGCTCCACAGGGCAGGATGCCGGGTAACGCCCGGTCGGCGCAAGCCGAAGGAAAGCGCCACAGAAAACAGACGGCCTTCCGAAAGGGAGGCAACGGTGAAAAGGCAGGGTAAGAGCCTACCGGATACGGTGTAAACCGTATGCCTGGCAAGCCCCATCCGGAGCAAGACCGAATAGAAGGGGAAGAAGCGGCCCGCTGACCCTTGGGTCGGTCGCAGGAGGAACGCCGCGAGGCGTTTCCCAGATAAATGGTTACCCACGACAGAACCCGGCTTACGAGCCGCTCGCCTGTCAAGCCTTCATTTCAGACCTTCATTGCAGATAAACGTTCAAGCTCAGGGGGCAGAGTTCGTTCGCCCAAAAGCGGGCTCACTGCCCCCCCCGAACCCCCCTGAACGGAAACCGCTGTCAGATGGAAATCGGATGCAGGGGTTTGAACGGTTTTGTTTCAGCGCGCCTTTTTCGCCGCGCTTTTCCGCGCGGCCAGGCACGCCGCCAGAACCGCCAGCGTTGCCAGCCCCGCGCCGAAGCCCGCGTCGCAGCCGCCGCCTTTTTCCACCACC
>JAISMH010000171.1 GCA_031276855.1 Synergistaceae bacterium | reverse complement strand
CCCCAGAGCCCCAGAGCCCCAGAGCCCCAGAGCCCCAGAGTAATTATTCTTTAGTTTTTCCCTCAAAAGGAGTTTCCTTTTCTTTCGCGCCCGTTCGCGGCGCGGAGTCTTTGCGCATTGTGGATTTTCACAAATTGCAAACCAATGAAGCATATTGGCGCGGAAGCGGCTTTGCCGTTCCCGCGTTTTTTATTTGCATACCATAATATTTTATCCCTAAGGAGAATATTCCAATGGCTGTCGACGATACAATTCAGGTGGCTCTAGCTTTTCGCGATTACGCGCGCTATGCGCGCTATGCCGGGGTGGTCATGACTTCTATTTTTTCTCATACCAAAAGCCGTGTTCATGTCACGCTTTTGCATGATTCTACGCTGATGGACGAAAATCGGAATCGTTTTGAGCAAACGGCGGAACGCTGGGGACAGAGTGTGTCTTTTGTTGATGTCGGGGAACAGGTTTTTCAGATTTTCGCAAATCCGGATGAGCGTTGGCCCATTTTTGGACGAGCCGCGCTCTATCGTCTCCTGATGCCGGATTTGTTGAATATGCCTTGGGCAATCTATCTTGACTGCGACATTGTCGTCAACTTGGATATCGCGGAGCTTTGGGCCGTCTCCAAGCAGAAAGAGGCTCAAAACGCGTTTTTTGCCGCGGCCCGCAACCCGCCGGTTGACAGAGCAAAATACAACTGGCTGGTTCGGTGGAACTCGAAAATATGCGGCTGGGCTATGCCGCCTGTTCTCCTTGACCGGAGTAAACTCTTCAACTCCGGAGTGCTGTTGATGAATCTCGCTCGGATAAGAGAAAAACGCGAATTGGCAAAAGAAGCGTCCGACTTTTTCAAGCGTTACGCACATTTTGCGACGCTTCCGGACAATAATTTTCTTTGCGCCGCTTTCAGCAATGACGGTGACGTTTTCTGGGTAGACGAGCGTTTCAACCGTTGTTTGGATTTTCATAACATTGACAACGCCATCGTTCATATGGCCGGCGCGCAGCCGTGGAAAGTTTTCCGCGATACACCGCGCGACGATCTGTTTTGGAAGACTCTCGCGGAATCCGAGTGGCGCGGCGATCTGCTGGAAATGCTCAGGAAACGCCCCATTGAAACCTACCGCGCGTCCGAGGGAATCCGGTTGATCCGTTCCCGCGTATCGGTCTATAAAGATCGTTTTATTGCCATAATCAAAGCGCTGTTTCATTTCCTTTGCAGGCGCCGGTCCTGATGTTATCTTGCTGTCCAAAATGTGGGACAGCGCGTGACAGGGGCGCGAACGCGGCCCGGAGTATTTTAAGGTATCCGCGGCTCGCTACAGCCGAGGCAGGGCCGCCAGAAGCGCGCGGGTGTAGGGGTGGGTGGGACACTCCAGAAGTCCGGCGGAATCGCCCGCCTCGACGACCTCGCCTTTGTGGAGAACCATCGACCGGGCGGCGGCGTAGCGGGCCAGGAGCAGGTCGTGCGTCACCAGAATCATGGACAGCCCCGCCCGCACCCGGCGGTTCAGAACCTCCAACACCTCTCCGCGCGTCGAAACGTCCTGCATCGCCGTGGGCTCGTCGCAGAGCAGAAGCTCCGGGCCCAGGATCAGGGCGCGCGCCACGGCGACGCGCTGGCGCTGCCCTCCCGACAGAGAGTAGCGCACACGCGCGTTCCACAGCTCCTCGGACAGCCGAAGCTCGGCCAGAAGCTCCTTCGCCCTGACGAGCCCCTCGGAGCGGCGGGCGCTTCCGTGAACGATGTTCCAGGGCTCCAGAACCGCGCCCAGCGCCGTCAGAGTGGGCGGCAGGGAGCTGTAGGGGTCTTGGGGAATGTAGCCGCAGCGCCTCCGCGCCTCGAGGAGTTCTTCGGCCGTCATCGCGCCGAACGGGCGGCCGCGGAACGACGCCCGCCCAGTCGCCGGGGGGACGAGCCCCAGCAGGGAACGCAGAAGGGGCGTCTTGCCGCTCCCCGACTCCCCGACAATCGAGAGGGTTTCTCCCTCCTCCAGCGAGAAAGAGACGTTCTTCACGGCCCACACGTCCCGCCGCCTGAAAAAGCGGCGGCTTTCGTAGCGGACGCCCAGGCCCTCGGCGCTCAAAATCGTCATACCCGTCATATTCCGCCGCCCTCCGTTTCCGAATCTGCGCTTAAATTTTCCATGTCGCGGATCGCCCGGACCAGACGCCGCGTGTAGGGGTGTTCGGAGTGTTCGATCACTTCCCGCACGGGGCCGCCGTCCGTCACCGCTCCGTCCTTCATCACTACGAGCGTGTCGCAGACGCCGGCGGCCAGCGGCAGGTCGTGCGTCACCAGCAAAAGGCCCATGCCGCGCTCGCGAACCAGACGGACGGTCATGTCGAGCACTTCCTTCTGCGTGATGACGTCGAGGGCCGTCGTCGGCTCGTCCGCGAGAAGGAAGTCCGGGTTGCAGGAGAGCGCCGCCGCCAGCGCCGCGCGCTGCTTCTGCCCGCCGGAAAGCTCGTGAGGATACCGCGCCGCGAACGACCCGTCCAGCCCGACCGTCCGCAGAAGCTCCGCGGCCCGGCTCTTCGCCTCCCGCCGCGTCACGCGCAGATGGAATTCCAGCACTTCCGTGATATGCCTCTCGATGGTGAGGTGCGGGGTGAAGGAGTTCATGGCCCCCTGCGGCACGAGGGCGATACGCCGCCAGCGCCAGCCGTTGACGGCCTCTTCGCCGAGTTGCGCGAGATCCGTCACGGTCTCTTTTTCAACATTCTCTTTCGCAACATACAAAATCCCGCCCGTCACCAATGTCCCAGCGGGCAGAAGGCGCGGGATCGCCATCAGGGCGCTCGTCTTGCCGCTCCCGGACTCGCCCACCAGCCCGACCACCTCCCCCTTGGAGACGGAAAACGAACACTCCCTCACCGCCGGAACCTCCCGCCCCCGATAGAAGACAGAAAGCCCCGACAGGCATAGTGCGGGCAAAGACTTCAGGGCTCCGCCCCGAACCCCGCCAGGGCCGGAGGCCCTGGACCCGTTATGGGTCTGACGGAAGCGGGAGAGTGTGCCCTCCCGTTGGTCGGGATTGAGCGTAATGGGGGGCTGGGGGCTTGCCCCCAGTAACGGGGTGCAGGGGTCCGCGACCCCTGCCAAACGCGGATCGGAGCGTTCTTCCAGTTTGCGGCCGATGTCCATGAAGGTGAGGCAGATGAGGGAGATGCCCAGGCCGGGCGGGAGGATCGTCCACCAGGCGCCGTTGGTGAAGGCGCCGAAGGTGTGGGCTTCGTGCAGCATCCGACCCCACGAGGGAACGCGGGGGTCGGAGAGCCCCAGAAACGCCAGACCCGCCTCGGCCAGAATGGCTCCCGGAACGCCCAGCGCGACATTCGCGAGCAGGAGCGGCAGAGCCTCGGGAACCAGATGCCGGAACAGAATGTAAAATCGCCGCGCACCCAGCGCCCGCAGGCCCTCGACCCACGGGGCGTCCCGCAGGGACAGGGTCATGGAGCGCACCGTCCGCGCGGTTCCCATCCACGAGAAGACGGACAGGAGCAGCACGAGGTTCCACAGGCTCTTGCCCCACAGACTCGCCGCGACCATCAGGATCGGCAGGGTGGGAATGGAGAGCAGCACGTCCACCGCCCGCATGATCAGGGCGTCGGTCAGCCCTCCCGCGTAGCCCGAAAGCAGGCCGAAGGACAGGCCCAAAAGCGTCGCGATCAGAGTCGCGGCGATTCCGACGAGCAGGGAGACGCGAATGCCCCGGACGAAAAGGGCCGCGACATCCCGCCCCCTCTGGTCCGTGCCCAGCCAGCCCCAGCGCCCGCCCTCGATTTTGAGCGTGACATCCCCGCTCCCCGTCAGGGAGAGCCTGTACTCCCCTTTTGCAGGAAAGAGAACGGAGGGCAGACTGACGAAAGGGCTCACCCCCAGCGAACGCTTGAAGGCAATGTCCCGCGCGTCCAAATCGAGTTCCCGCTTTTCGCCCGCAGCGCCCGCGCCGGCCAGAACAAACGCGCTTTCCGGCGTGTTCCAGAGAACGCTTCCGCTGTCGAGCCGTCCGGTCAGGGATACCCGCAGGGGCGCGGAATAGCTCCAGTCCAGGGTCTGCGAGGTACGCGCCGCGTCGGCGCGTAGCGCGGCCGCCGGGGCGGCGCTCCGGTCGAGCCAGTCCGGTTTCGCGTAGGGCGGGGCCTGCGGGCCGTCCTGGAGCCCCAGAGCTTCCGGGCCCAGGATTGCCAGAGCGGCCAGCACAAAGAGGCAGAGCGGGCTCAGCAGGCTCTTCAGTTTTTTAGTCTTCAGTCTTTTCGGGCCGCTCATTGTACGCCCCCCCGCCTCACGCGCGGATCGACGAAAACGTAAAGCAGGTCGGCCAGCAGGTTGCAGGTCACGGTCAGGAGGGCCAGCAGAAAGAACGCCGCGCCGGCGGAGGGGTAGTCGTGGGAGTTGGTGGCCTCCAGCAGGAAGCGCCCCGCTCCGTGCAGGGAAAAGACCGTTTCCGTGATCACCGCGCCGCTCACCACGCCGGGCAGGGAGAGCAGAAAGATCGTCAGCACCGGCGGCAGGATCGAGCGGAAGGCGTGGTTCCACAGCACCCGGCGGCGCGGCAGGCCCCGCGCGCGCGCCATCAGCACGTAGTCCTCACCCAGGGTCTTCACCATCATGTTGCGGATGTAGAGCGCCCAGCTCCCGAAGCTCATCAGCACGAGGGAGAAAAGGGGCAGGGCCAGGTGCCAAAGGTAGTCGAAAAAGGCGGCGGCTCCGGGCGGCGGCGGAATGGAACTCGTCCCCCGCAGGGGAAAGAGCGGCCAGACGTAGGCGAAGCAGAGGAGCAGCAGGAGCTGGACGAAGAACGAGGGGAACGAGAACGAGACGGCGCCGCTCAGGAGAACCAGGCGCTCGGTTTTGGAGCCGCGCGAACGCGCGGCCTTCACGCCCAGCCATATTCCCAGCGCCGCCGACAGGAGAAGCGCCGGAAGCAGAAGCGCCACGGTGTTCGGCACGCGGCTCCGAAGCTCCTCCCAGACGGGGCGCCCCGTCATCATGGACAGACCGAACCGGAAGGACAGCATCTCCCGGATGTAGACGGCGAACTGTTCGCTCATGGGCCTGTCGAGGCCCCACTGCGCCGCGAGCTGCCGCTTGGCCTCGGGCGAAAATCGCGGATCCATGATTCCCGTCAGAGGGTCGCCGGGCATGATACGAAAGAGAACGAAATTGAGCGCCAGCACGAGGGCCAGCACCGCGACCGCACCGCCGAGGCGCTTCAGGAACGCGCTCATCGGGCCGTCCTCTCCTTCATATACATATTACGCGAATTTCTCCCGTACAGCATGTAGTGTTCGTTGCGGGTCATGCGCACGTACTCTCCCGTACGGGACTCCCTGAAAACGAAGGGGCCCGTGCCGACGAGTTCGGTCATGGGCGTGCCGTCCAGCGCCTCGTGAGGGTTGTTCGCGGGCTGCCACGCCCGCCAGTCGGGAACCTTTTCCAGAATGTGCCTGGGCAGGATGAGGACCCCGCCGCCGATGTTGTGCAGGTGCCAGTAGCTCGTGTTCGCCATGAATACGCGTATCGTCCGGGTTTCGGGGTCGGTCTGGATGTCCTCGATGTCCTTCACGCTGTCGTAAAAGCGAGGGACGTTCCTGT
Organism: Synergistaceae bacterium; assembly: GCA_031276855.1. Lineage (GTDB taxonomy): Bacteria > Synergistota > Synergistia > Synergistales > Aminobacteriaceae > JAISMH01. Next base: position 5,216 of record JAISMH010000171.1, on the reverse strand, counting down.
CGCGGATATAGAGCATGGAAAAGGCAACGTCGTCCACGGTCAGGGGCCGCCCGTCCTGCCATTTCAGGCCGGGCCGGAGCGTGAAGGTCAGGACGGAGCCCTCTTTTTTTTCTTCTCCTTTTCCCTCTCCTTCCCTCGGCCTCGTCCCGATGTCCCAGCTCTCCGCGAGCCAGGGAATGTCCTCGAACGTGTACGGGTTGGCGGAGAGCAGAACGTCGTAAATTGTGCCCAGCACCGTCCAGTCGTAGGCCGTCGAGGAGACGAGGGGGTTCAGCGTCCGAATTTCCTCCGGGATGTTCCAGTAGATGGGGCGTTCGCCGCCCTCGCGCGGTTCCCGTGGCTCCCGTGGCCTCATCGAAAGAAGCGTATAGAGATTGTCCGCCGTCGCGCGGTCGGTGGCGAATACGCCGTCCCAGCCCCTGCGCACGGCCGATATCGAGTAGCGGCTGTAGACGGGAACGACCGGCATCAGCTCCGAAAGGAGTTTCTGCGCGCGCGAGGCGGCCTTCCGCGCGGAGGACTCGTCGGGGGCGTAGCGCAGCTCCAGCAGAGCGTCGTCCAGTTCGGGATCGGCGATTCCGCTCAGGTTGTAGCCGCCGCTCACGTCCATCAAGGAATGGTAGAAAGCGTAGAGAGAATCGGGGTCGCGCGACATCGTCCAGGCGTTGGTGCAGGCGTCGAAGTTCTGCTCGTCAACGCGGGCCAGCATGGTCTGGAAGTCCATCGGCTCGGCCTCCGCCGGCACGCCGATGGAGGCGAGGGCCTCGGCGGCCATCTGGGCGATCTCGGTCGTCGTGGCGGCGACCGAGGAGGGAGGGCAGAGGATTTTGGTCAGGGGAAGCCCGCGTCCGTCCGGAGCGACGAGCCGCCCCCGGCTGTCCCATGTCCATCCCGCGCCGGCGAGGCGCTTCCGCGCGGCCTCGGCCCCGCCAGGGAAGACCGTGACGGCGGGTTCGAGGTAGGGCGAGATGGGGGGGAGGAACCCCATCAAAGGTTCGGCGTAGCCGGAGAAGAGGTCGCGCGTCCACCTCCGGCGGTCCATGACCTGCGAGGCCGCCTGACGCAGAATCGTCTGGTCCCAGGGAAATTTGCGGGTGTTGAAGGTGATGAAGAACCCGTGAAAGGTCGAGGCCAGCGAGAGGTCGGCCGTGTCCGACGCCGCGAGGCGCTCCACGTCCGCGGGGCGGTAGATGTCCGAGAGCACGTCGAGCTTTCCCGTGGACATGGCGAGAATCTGCGCGTCCATGTCCCGCGTCACGACGTAGTAGAGCTCTTTCATCTTCGGTCCTTCGAAATCGAGGATGTCAAAGGAGGCCGCGTTTGCCGGCCCGGCGGCGGCCGGCGCCGCGAAGGCGGGGACGGAGGCGAAGATGAAGGCAAAGGCAAAGAGCGCCCGGACGGACGGGCGGAGCCTTTTCTGTGAAGTAAGTGTCAAAATTCGCTTACTTCTTCAAAAAGGCCAAAACGGCCTCCCGAAATTCCCTGTAATAGGGTTTTTCCATCATCATCGCGTGGGCCGCGCCCTTGAGGATTTTCAGTTCCGAGCCCTTCGGCAGGGTCTTCAAAGCCTCCTCGCAGAGGGCGGTGGTGACGTAGCCATCCCTGTCCCCCACGATAAGCAGCGTCGGCGCCTTGACAGCCGCCGTGGGAATCAGCCGCTCCTTCGGATCGACGAGCAGGTCGCGCCGTCCGCCGTTGGGGCTTCCCGCGCCGTCGTATCGCCAGCAGTTGGACAGGAATGTCGCCGCGACAGGGGGTTCCACGATGTCGTAATCGATGGATTTATCGGCTTTGACCTGAAAATCCTCCGCGGCGTGGGCCCAGGTGTTCTGATGATAGGGCTCGGCGACCTTTATCGCCGCGAGGCCCGCGACGATAGGCGCGTAAAGCACCAGTTTATCCACAAACTCAGGATACTTCGCGGCAAAGCGTCCGCTCGTCACGGTTCCCCAGCTCCAGCCCAGGACGTTCAGCTTCGCCGTTTTTGAAACTTCCGTGATCCGTCTGGCGGCGGCCGCGATGTCCTCGGCCGCGTAGTCGGAGTTGGGCATAAAGCCGTCCTCGACCTTCTGCGAACTGCCGTACCCCGCGATGTCGAGCAGCCAGACCGCGTAACCGTTCCTGGCGAAGAAACGCGCCAGACTGTAGTCTCCGTAATCCAAATCGAACTCGTGCGACGAATACGTCAGGCCGTGCACCATAAGGAGCGGTATTTTTTCTCCGGGCTCCTCCGTCTGATAACGCGCGAGGTGAAGCGCGACACCGTTCCGTTCAAGCGGAAAAACCTCCGTGAGGATTTCCGCGGCAAAACCGGAGACGCTCTGCAGTACAAAAAGAAACACCAGCACCAGAAACAACGCAAGACGACGCAACATCATAAAACCTCCCTGAATTATGAATTTGGTGAGACATGCTACGCTTTTTGACGTATGAAGTCAATATGATATCCTTTTTTTAATCGTCTGATAAAAAATATTTTTTCAGACGATTGACAATTGGAAAGCCATACTTCTCGACAGGTGCGAGGGGGATGTGGTACAAAGGTAACCGTTCAATATAATCCTGCAGGGCAGACGTATCAACCTATAAACCTTTGATATAGCTAGCTTTATACTCTATATAAATACCTAGGTAAAATACGCAAATCTAGAATTTACAATGGTTTATGTATAGGTTCATGCGTCTACCCTAGTATAATCCTGTATAATCTTGACATTCACTTAAGGTTGGCTATAATCACAAGTCAAATAGCAGCGAAAGAGGCAATAGAAGAGCGAAAGTGACGAAGTGAAAGATGGTGCGGAACGGTGAAAACGGGATATGACGGCTCGGAGTATGACGATTACAATTCCTGCGCTTCTGTTCTTTTTGTTTCTGAAGAGTTCTTGGACAGCACGGTATAAGAATGCGGACGCCGCCTCTTGAAAATTCCTTCAAAGGGAACTTTTATTCTTTCTTTAATTTTGTCGGCTGCCCCACGCTCCTTTTCGGCGCGGCTTCTGTGTGCGCCGCGAAGAATGAAGTCCCGCAAAGTCTGAAAAAACCATGAAAAGTTTATAATTAAAGTTTATCATTCATAAAGGACGATACACTGTAAAGCGCCGTCGGACAGGACGGTTTTTCAGGGTGTTCGTGTTGTTGTGTAGTTTTATGTCGTGCAATTTTAACCTGAAATGGAGATGCAGGCTATGCGATGGTTTAGAAATTTCAGCATCATGACCAGGATGTTCACGCTTGTTTTAACCATGATTCTCCTCTTGCTGGCCGTGGCTTTGGCGGGTTGGTCGACGAACAGGACGATCATCGGCATCATGAATTCGATGTACCTCGACTATGCCCGACCTGCCATTTCCATGAGCAAGATGGAGTCCCTGGCCATTCAGAACAGGCGGATGATCCTGAACATGTCCATTCTGGACGACGCGGAGCGGGTCGCGAACTACGAAAGAAAGATTGCGGAGAACAAGAGGGTCATCGGCGAAACCGTGGAGCGGTACAGCGCCGCGGCGATGAATCCAGAGGAAAGAAGGTTTTTCGAGAACCTGAAGCGCGCGGAAATCAAGCTGAACGCGAAGCGGGACGAGGCCATGAGGATTGCGAAGCTCCCCCGCGCGGAGATGCCGGAGGGTTTCCTCCTGCGCCTGGTGACCGGCGGCGACATCGCCGAAGTGGAGGAAGAGTATATCGAGGCCTTCGAGAAGATCGTCAGACTCCTCACCGACGACTGCGAGGAAAGGGACGTCTGGGCCAACGAGGAGGGCGGAAGAGGGACCGTGCGGGTCGTCGCCGTTTCGGTCGCGGCGGTGATCGCCGGGCTCTTCCTGAGTGTCGTCGTCGCCCATACGATCATCGACCCCATCAAGAAAATTCAGGAGAGAATCGCTCTTTTCGCCGACGGAGACCTCGTCAGCAAGTTTCCCACGGAGGGCAGAGACGAGATTGCCGCTATGGGCTGCGGGCTTCAGAACATGGCGGACAAGCTGGATCACATTCTCGCCTCCGTTCAGAAGGCCGACGAAAACATCCACACCACTGCCGAGGAGTTTTCTGCCCTCGCGGAGGAGACTCACGCGGTCGTCGAGGAATTCCGCCTCAGCGTGGAGCAGGTGGGTTCCAACCTCGACATTCTGGCCTCCACGGGCGAGGAGGTCAACGCCTCCGTGAAGGAGGTCGCGATAGGAGCGCAGACCATAGCGGACAGAGGAACGGACATCGCTAGCAAGGTGGACGACGCGATGGGAGCCGGCGAGAACGGAATGTCCGCGGTCCGCCGCGCCGCCAGCGGCATAGAGGAAGTGGCCAGAAACGCGTCGGAAGCGGCCCAGTCCGTTCAGGGGCTCGGCAACAGAATCCGGCGGATACAGGACTTCGTTTCGCAGATCGGCGGCATAGCGGATCAGACGAACCTTCTGGCGCTCAACGCGGCCATTGAGGCCGCGCGCGCCGGCGAGGCCGGCCGGGGATTCTCCGTCGTCGCGGAGGAGGTACGTAAGCTCGCGGAGGAGAGCAACATCGCCGCGAAGAACATCGCGGACCTCGCCTCCAGCATAACCAAGGATCTGGAGACGGTGGTCAATATGTCTTTGGCAAACGCCGAGGGCTCCGAGGGCGCGAGGGAGTTGTCGAAGGAGACGGAGCAGGTCATCGCGACCATGCTGAACTATTTGAAGGAGATTTCCGCCGCGACGCAGGATCTTGCGGCGGTTTCGGAGGAGCAGGCGGCGTCCAGCGAGGAGATTTCCTCGGCCGTGCAGGACATCGCCACGAAGGTGCTGTCCACCGCCGAGGCCGGCGAGAAAGTCCGGGCCGGCACGGGGGACGTGGCCTTCTCCTCGGAGCGTATGGCGATCGGCGCGGATTCGCTGTCGAGACTGGCGGAGGACATGGGCGAGACCATGGCGTTCTTCATAACGGAAGAGGAAGAGTCCGCCGGCAAAGGCCGAGGGAAAACCGCGAAGAAAGCGTTTTCCGCAAGTTAGGGAAAGAAAACAGAACAAATCTGAAAACAGCAGGCGGCTTGCCCATGCCGGGCGCGCCGTCTGCTGTTTTTGTTTTTACGGTTACCATGCCGAATCAGCAGAACGGCTAATTTTTTTACGGATAGGTTCGCTTATAATCCGCCCCGAACAGATATTTCGGCAATAGTGCTATTTTCAATACTTTATATGCTTTATGAAATATGCTTTATGAAATATGCAGTCTGAATCGGTACGAAA
>JAISMH010000087.1 GCA_031276855.1 Synergistaceae bacterium | reverse complement strand
AAAATCTTTCAAGTCCATTGCCAGAGAGCTCGGCAGGGATTGCACGACTGTTTCAAAAGAAGTTCGCCTGCGGCGCATTTCAAAGTGTACAGGGGCTTATGGAAGAGCTTTCAACGACTGCCTGCAAAGACGCAACTGCCCGCAGACTGGCGTAGCGGAGAGTGCGCTCCGTTTTGTCGCGAGTACAAGACAGTGATATATGTGTTTTCAATGCTTTATGGCAATCGGCTCTTCTGAATACATAGATATATTCCGCCTATAAATTAAGCTATAATACCTTTTTGAATACGCAAGCGCGCCGATTATTTCCTCGAGGGCCGGCGAAGGCGAAATCTGAGCGGGCTCCGCTTCCCTGAGTTTCAATTCGGCGGGAAGGGGACAAAATGAGCGAGAAAAAACGCCGTTCGGGCAAGGCGGCGCGCCGGCGCGTCCTGTTCTGCGCGGTAACGGGCTTCCTTGCCGTACTGTTCATGTTGCTTTGCCACCGCGCGCAGCCCCGGCTGATCCGTTATCTGGACCTGAAAGTTTACGACCTGATGCTGACGCGGCCGCGGGAGAAGGAAAAGGAGAAGGAGGACATCCCGCTTTCCGCGCGGGAACTTTCTCCCGTTCTGGTCGATATCGACGACGGGAGCCTGGCGGCCGTCGGACAATGGCCCTGGCCCCGCACGATACTGGCCGAACTGCTGGCCCGGATCGCGGAGGGTGGGGCCGCCGCCATCGGCGTGGACATTCTGATGCCGGAGCCGGACAGGACCTCCCTGCGGCCCCTGCTCGACCGGATGGCGCGGAACCACGCGATTTCCCCGAGAATCGAGGGCGTCCCGGACGAGCTGATGGACAACGACGTTCTGCTGGCCGACGTTCTGAGGCAGATTCCCGTCGTGCTGAGCACCTACCTCTACTTTTCCTCCCCCGGCCCGGCCGCGCCGGAAGACGCCGCCCCGACTTCAGGCGGCGCGGACAGCGCGGGCGGCGCGCTCAAAACACTGAGCCTGGCGCGGCACAGGACGCCCGACGGAGTCTCTCTGGAGGACGTGCTGCTCTCGGCCTCGGAGGCCAATTCGCCCGTCCCCGTCCTGCTGGACGCCGTTCGGGCAACGGGCTTCATGAACAACATTCCCGACGAGGACGGACTGATGCGCCGCGCGCTTCTTCTGGCGAACTACCGGGGAAAGCCGCAGGCTTCCCTGGCTCTGGCGGTGCTTTTGGAGGCGTCGGGCCGGCGGACTCTCGAACTGTGGCTCAATCAGGACGGCATCGAAAAAATCAGGGCCGCCGGAATCGAAATTCCCCTGTCCGGATCGCCTCGAATGCCCCTCGCTTTCCGCGGGCCGAGCGGCACGTATCCGGTTTGCAGCGCCGCGGACGTTCTGGAGGGACGCGCGGCCCCGGACCTGTTCGCCGGCAAAATCGTCTTCGTGGGCTCCACCGCGCCGGCGCTTCTGGATATCCGGGCGACCCCGTTCGACAGCGAGTACGCCGGGCTGGAGATGAACGCCGCCGTCGTCGACACGATCCTCTCGCGGCGGTTCGTCACCGTACCCTCCTGGGAGCCCGGGCTTCAGGTGCTTCTCATCGCCTTCTTCGGCCTGATCGGGATTCCCTTCCTGACCTCCAGCGGGCCTCTGGTCTACCTTCTGGTCAGCATCGCCCTCTTCTGGAGCACGTGCTGCGTTTCCTGGCTCAGCTTTCAGAGGGGGCTCTTCTTCTCCCCCGTCTACGTCCTTCTGACCCTCCTTCTGGAGAGCGTTTCCATTCTGCTCGTGCGCTTCCTTCTGGAGTCCCGGGAGCACCGGGCGCTGGTCTCGGCGTTTTCCAACTACGTCGCGCCGGAGGTCGTCGCGCGCATCGCGCGGGGCGAACCCGTGAGACTGGAGGGGGAGGAGCGGGAAATTTCGGTGCTTTTCACGGACATCCGCTCTTTCACCGCTATCTCCGAGAAGCTCCGCCCCCAGGAGATCGTCTCCCTGCTGAACCGCTACTTTTCGCCCATGACGACGCTGGTCCGGCAGTCGATGGGGACGGTCGACAAGTTCGTGGGGGACGCCATGATGGCCTTCTGGAACGCGCCCCTCGACGTCCGGGACCACCCGGCCCTGGCCGTCTCCGCCGTCCTGAAAATGCATCGGGTCCTCCCGGAAATCAACGACGAAATGGAGCGGGACTTCGGCCTGCGCATCCGAATCGGCGCCGGCCTTCACTGCGGCGCGGCGCACGTCGGCAACATGGGAACGGAAGATCTGGTAAACTATACGGCAATCGGGGACACCGTCAACCTGGCTTCGCGCCTGGAAGGGATGTGCCCGCATTACGGTGTCGGGCTCGTCGTGAGCGACGCCGTCGCCGAGAAGGCCAAAGTGGCGTTCTACTGGAAGAAATTGGACAAAATCCGGGTCAAGGGCCGCCGGCAGCCCGTCGATATTTTCACTCCCCTGCCGCTCGAAGAGGCGCGGAAGCGGAAAACGGAGCTGGAACTCTGGGACAGGGCCTACGATTGCTACGCGGCCGGGCGCTTCGGAGAGGCGGGGGGCTTTCTGGCGGAGCTGCGCGCGAACATCCGCAAGGAAGGCGCCGAGCCGGAAAAACTTTACGAAATGTTCGAGACCCGCTGTTTGGAGCTGGCTTTTTCGCCGCCGCGCGAATGGGACGGGGTCCGTGCCTACGAGGTCAAATAGCAGCGCACAAATTTAAATAGAAACGCAAAAGCGCCGTCAAAAGGAGGTCTTCGTCAGAATTGAAACGCTACTTCACCAGCGACCTGCATTTTTTCGACACGGGCATCATCGGGTACTGCGACCGTCCTTATCTGAACCTCGAGGAAATGCACAGGGAGCTCGGCAAAAATTTCCTGAACGCGACGCAAGACGCGGAGGAGATCTACTTGCTGGGGGACATCTGCACGGGGCTCTCCGCGCAGGAAGCGGGCGCCGGCATGACCATCGAACACCTGAAAGAGGCCGCGGCGCTTCTGGGCGTCGGCGCGAAGCCCTTCTACCTTCTGCGCGGCAACCACGACCTTCTGCTGCCCAATTTTTATCTGGACGCGGGATTCAGCAGTATCTCGATGCGCCTCGAAATGGAGGTCGCGGGTTACAAGGCGCTCCTCTGCCACGATCCCTCGGCGGCCCAGCGCCCCAACACGCTTTGCATCTGCGGACACCTGCATCACCTGTTCAGGGAATACTACAACCCCGAGAGGAACATTCTGGTCATCAACGTCGGGGTCGACGTCCGCGGCTATAAGCCCGTCTCCGAGGACGAGATCGCCGACATCATCGAAAGACGCCGTTTCGACCCCCGCGGAATCCCCGAAGATTCCCCGCTTCCCCTCCAGAAAGGGACAAAGAAGAACCTTCAGCTCCTGCGGCCCTCGGAGGAGGACACGGACCCGGAGGACACAGATCTGAAGGACACGAAGGACGCGGCGGCCGGCTCCCCCCGGACGTACAGCGCGGAGGGCGTCCGCGAAAAGCCCGACGGCGAAAAGAACCTCGAACGGATGCTGCACCGGCTGATGGACTTCAACGTGCACATCAGCTCGTTTGTCGATATGTCCACGATTCTGGACGCCATCCTGACGGAGACGCGGGACGCCGCATCGGCGGACGCGGGGACGATTTATCTCGCCGAGCAGGGGCAGCTGCGCTTCGCCTGCGTCCAAAACGACACCCTTTTCACCAAGCGGGTCGGGAACGTCCAGAACTACGTCGATATCCTGCTTCCCCTCGACGACAAGTCCATCGTCGGCCACGTGGCCCTCAGCAGGAAGACCCTGAACCTTCCTGATGTCGCGAACCTGCCGGACGACGCCCCCTACAGCTTCAACCGTTCTTTCGACGAGGAAAACCATTACAGGACGGTCTCCATGCTGACCATCCCCATCGTGAGGGTGGGCGGCGAGACGCTCGGTATCATCCAGCTTCTCAACAGCAAGGACGAAAACGGAAAGATCCAGCCCTTTTCCGAAGAGGACAACACCTACGTGCATCTCCTTGCGATGCAGATTCTGGCGGCCCTCGAAAGGGCGATCATGTCGAGGCACCTCATTCAGCGCACCATTCAGCTGGCCACCCTGCACGACCCGATGGAGACCGGGGCCCACGTCAAGCGGGTGGGGGCGTACTCCGCGGAAATTTACAATTATTGGGCGGCGCGGCACGGCGTCCCTTCCGCGAAGGCGAGGGAAATGCAGGACAAACTGAAACTGGCCGCGATGCTGCACGACATCGGGAAGATCGGCATCTCCGACAAAATCCTCAAAAAGCCCGGCCGGCTGACCCTCGAAGAGCGGGCCGCCATGGAAAAGCACTGCGCGCTGGGCGCGCGCATCTACGAGGAGACGCGGCGAGAATCCCTTCTGGAAGCGGTGGCCTACAACGTCACGCTGCACCATCACCAGAAATGGAACGGAAAAGGCTATACGGGCTCCCCGGACATCGCGCTCCTGAGCGGGGAAGACATTCCGCTGGAAGCGCGCATCGTCTCGGTGGCGGACGTTTTCGACGCCCTGACGTCCAAGAGAAGCTACAAGGACGCCTGGACGTTCGAGGCGGCCTTCGCGGAGCTGACGAGGCTCTCGGGGAAGGACTTCGACCCGGAGATCATCGAATTTCTCCCGGACCTCTCGGATACCTTCCGCGCGATCCGAAACTGCTTCGCCGACGAGAATACGGAGAGGAAATAATAAAAAATTTTACCCAAACTTTTATCCAAACACTTATCCAGACAAAAGAGGTGTTTGAAATGAGATTTTCGGAAGCGAAAAAGAAATTCACGGGGACAATCTCGCTCGCCGCGGCGGGACTCGTTCTGTTGTGCCTGGCCTCGGCCGCCTGGAGCGCCGACTCTTTGTCCGTGTCCGCGTCCGAACCCGCGGGCTCGATCACGTCCTTCGTCCCGCGGGCCGGGGCCGTGCGCGAGGGCACGAAAACGCCCCTCGCCGTCGGAGACGGCATTTTCGCCGAGGACTCCCTTTTCACCGACGAGACGGGGCAGATGGAGATCACGTTCTTGGACGGAACGACTTTGGACCTCGGCCCGTTGTCCGAGGTTCATGTCAGGGATTTCACCATGACGGAGCAGAAGAACAGCTTCCACTCGGACCTGCTCCGCGGAGCGGCGCGGCTCGTTACGGGGGACTTGGTGAAGCGCAACCCCGGCGGGTTCAGAATCTCGACGCCCCGTTCCACGATAGGAATCCGGGGCACGGAGGTTCTGCTCGTCGTGCGCGGGGGCGATGAGATCCTGATGGTTCCCGTCCTGGGCGGCAGGAGGGAGGGCGACCCCGCGGGCGCCTCGGATCACTCCCGCGTCACCGTCATCGACAAGCAGACCGGGCAGATGCACAAAATCACCGAGCCGGGTTGGGTTTTCACGCGCTCCGGAAGCGGCCCGGCCCGCCTGACGAAGCCGAGCCCGGAAAAGCGCGCGGCCATCGACGTTCTGATCCGCATGACGGGTGTTCCAAACGAAGAAATTTCAGAAATGCCCGCCGATTTTCACCAGAACGTGGACAAGGTTCTGGAGGAGAACCCGGATGAGCCCGAACAGACCCCGGAAGCGCCGCCCGCCGGCAGCAGCGGCAGAAACGGCCCTTCGCCCGACGGCCCGTCTCAATTCGCCCCCGACGGCGGGAACCGGGCAGACGACGGCTGGAAGAACGAACTGCCGGGCGAGAGCGTCGTCGGTGCGGGAGACCCGCGGATCGGGAAAAACGACGAATCCGTCAAGATCGGCGCCGAGCCCGTCATTCCGATCCCCCGCGTTCCGTCCGTATGCGACTGAGAGCGGCCTCCGCGGAGAAAAGGAGCGCAGGTTGATATAGTTATACGATTTTGATTTTTGATGAAGTGTTCGCGGTGAACCAATATGATAATATTTTTGCGTTGCTCACCGCAGCTTCGCGATCATGCCCAAAGTGCTGAAATATCGGCCGCCTTCGGCTTCCATCATCTTGATATCGCCCTTGGCGTAAGGGTTATCGCACTCAAGCCAATCCTTCCACGCGATATCATGGCACTTGTGCGTGAAACAAGACTCGAGCGTGATATTGCCCGAACGGCCCCACAGAGATTGCCACCAATCCATATCGTGGAACGTGTCGTTTACTTCTTCCGTCCAGAAAGGCTTCATGACATCCGGCACGTTCCCGTCAAATTCTTTTCGCAATCCCGGCATGGCAACGGCAATAATCCCGTCCTTCTTCAAAAGCGGAGCCAGGTGTCTGTCGAGATAGCCTTCGCCTGTGCCGAAATAGTGGTAAGCGTCGATGCTGATGACGGCGTCGAAGTAACCATTCGCAAACGGCAGTTCATGGGCTTCGGCATGGATCGGGATTAGCTATAATTCCCGAACTTATTAACACAACAAGTAGCACCACATTGATAAAGGAACTTGGCAATTCTCAATAAAGAATTGAAAACAAGGCGTTTACTGGGATTGTGGTATTGACAT
>JAISMH010000049.1 GCA_031276855.1 Synergistaceae bacterium | reverse complement strand
CCATCACCGCCCCGGGCGTGGCAACTAGGAGCCCGCCCTCCCGTACCCAGCGCTGAACCGTCTCCCCCCGCTGGAGCAGGAGGGGACGGCTGCCGAGCGTCTGGACGGTCAAAGGGATTTCGTTCAGCAAGTGAACGGGCGAACCCGGAAAAAGCGTTTGGCGGTCCGACATGAAATCCGCGGCCTGGCGCGCGTCGGGCAGGAGAACCAAAAGCGGGGCGCCGGGAGGAAGGCAGTCTCCGCAGATCCACGCGCGCGCTCCCCCGCCCGCGCGGTCGTGAATCACGCTTCCCCCGTCCCACAATTCATTGCCTACGTCGCGCAGGCATCCCACCCGTGTCCGTGTTCCCTTCATTCGTCGTCCCAGTAGACCAGGCCTCTTTCGCTTTCTCCGTCGAGGTAGACAAAAAAATCTCCCTTGTAGACGCGCACCGCCGGGTGGGCTCCCAGATCGTAATCCGTATTGTCCAGCCAGTCCAAGGCGTAGATATTGTTGCTCTGCCCGGCGAAAACAGGAAGGTAGAGAATGTTGTCGGAGTCCATGTCCAAAAAGAAGTGCGAGCCGTATGACAGCTCGGGGTTGAAGTTGAACTGCGGCGCGCTGAGTTCCACCAGGCACCCGCAGTTGTAAATGTCGCCGTATTGGATCGGAACGCCGATGGCGGGGTTTCGGCTTCCCCAGCGCCCGGGCCCCGCGAGGATATAGCGCGTTCCTTTCAGCTTGTCGTTCAGTACGCCCACGGCGCGGGCCGCCAGAGCGGGGTTCCAGTCGTTCAGGTACTTCAGGGGCTCGACATAGACGAGATAGGGGACGTGTTTGAGCCTCCCGTTGCTGACCATCCGGTCTCCGCGGAAGATCTCCCTTTCGGGGGGAACGGTCGGGATCTCCACGCGCGACATCTCCTGAAAATGGGTCAGGGGGCGCAGCTGCACCAGGCGGAAGTCGCGGCTCGTCGTGTCGTAGGTGAACTCCATGTCCACGGGAAGGCCGAGGCGGCTTTCCATCAGGTCGATCAGGTCGTGCGCCAGGCTGAAAAGGTACACCTGACGCTTGTGGAAATTGGGAAAGGAAATCAGCGGGCGCGTGCCCGACATGGCGGAGTAGAAGCTGTAGGGCAGCAGCATGTTGCTGTCCTCGTCGTAAAATTCGATGTACTGGTCCAAGTCCTTGTGGTTGTCCGCGAAGACGGCGAGCCAGTCCCGGATGAACCCGGTCTTGAAGTCCCCCGCGTTGCGGTCGATGTAGTCGAAAAACTCCTGACTGGACCCCGCTATCCGCTCGGGGGAGTTCCCCGACGGACGCAGGGCGGGGTTGGTGAGGTAAAAGCTGCGCGCCGCGCCGCGGTCGACCGCGCGGGTGCCGATGCCGAAGCAAATGCACATCAGCCCGTCCTCTTTCTGGATGCGGGGAGAGGGGCGGCGGAAGATGCGCGAAAAAATCGTCCCCGCCAGCTTGGGGTAGTAGATGTTGTTCCGGTCCTTGCCGATCATCGACTGAACGATGACCGCCATGGACTCGTCGCGGTGCAGTTTGCCGTGTTTCGTCCTGTATTTTCGGGCCGAGGGATTGAACGTCGAGAGCCAGACCGCGCGCAGACATTCCTCCAGCTTCGTCACGCGCCAGTCGAGGTCGCGGATGTTGGCGGAGAAAAAGGAATCGTACTTTCCCGCGAAGGCCAGATCCACGGAGTCCTCCATCAGAGAGCTGGAACGGACGACCAGCGGCGGGCTGCCGATGTGTTCGAAGTTCTCCAGGATACGGTCGAGGTCCGACTTCATCGCGTCCGAAAACGAGGCCGCCGCAACGCGCCGCTGCACCTGTTCCCAATCTTCCTCGTCGTAAAGGCCCTCCAGCCCGTTGGAACGCAGAAAGTCTTCGAACACCTCGGTCGATACGATGTGGCTCAGAAAGGGAAGCTCGACCTTGTCCTTCAGATCGGAATCGAGCAGAACCGTGTGGGCGTAGGCCAGGCCTTTCGCCTTGCCCCCGCACTTTCCGTCCCCCAGAAGCCAGCCGCGCCGCCTGTAATAATCCTCGGGTTTGTAATTCAGGAAATTCTCTACCGTCATGCCCATTTCCTCCAAAGTTTTTGAAACTCGGACGCTTCCCGGGCCTCCGGACCCAAGCCGTCCTCTCTCGATTTTATCGCTGTCTTTGCGATGATTCGCCCCCCGAATACGCGAAAAAAGATACTTTCTCCTTGCGCCGATCCGGGAAACTCGGTTATTATACGGGAGCGTCGGTGGCTGTGACAGCGGATCGGGAAACGACGCGGCGAACAAGGGCCATAAGGAAATCAAAGACAACGCCTGGGGACAAAGGAGTCGAAGAAAGTGCAGAATATTTTTGCGGAAGGCATGAAACACAGCGAATTTGCTTGGGAGAACTTGGGAGACATCAAAGAAGGGCGGGGAGACCTCGGGGAGGAGATGCCCGTCCTGGTTTACCGCCTGATGCAGTACACCATGCTGGACGAGTTGAGCAAGGCGTACGGAGAGACGCGGGCCAACGAGCATTTCCGCAACTCGGGATTCTTGGCGGGGTTCGAGTTCGCCAAGCACGCGCTGGACTTGACGCTGGATTTCAACCCTTTCATCGCCAGCCTTCAAACGGCGCTTCAGGAGCTCAAAATCGGCATTTTGCGCATGGAGACCTTCGACGCCGAGAGCGGGCATGTCGTGCTGACGGTGGGAGAGGACCTCGACTGCAGCGGCCTTCCCGTGACCAACGAGACCGTCTGCAACTACGACGAGGGGTTCATTTCGGGAATTTTGGAATCCTACACGGGCAAGAAATACGATGTCCGGGAGGTTGACTGCTGGGCAAGCGGCGATCGAGTCTGCCGTTTCGATGGTTCCGTCGTCGACTGAAACGCAGCCGGTTCAGGAAGAAGGCCCCGCTCTAGGGCAGGACCTCGCTGCCCTGGGCGACTACTTGTTCGGCTATTTGCGCGACGTGATGTACGCCCCCGCGAAGGCGGGCCTGGATCTGAACAGGCTTCCGCGGGAATTCGAGCGTTTTGGCCAGGGGCTTCTATTTTTCGTCGAATGCGTGATGGAAACCGCGTCTTTGGCGAGATCCCTCTCGAAGGGCAATATCAAAGAAGCCGTGCTCCCTTCGCGTCAGAACGAGATCGCCGCTCCTTTGAAATCGCTGCACTCTTCGCTGGCTCACCTGACGTGGCAGACGCAGCAGGTTGCCCAAGGCGATTACGAACAGCGCGTAAACTTCATGGGGGACTTCGCCGAGGCGTT
>JAISMH010000084.1 GCA_031276855.1 Synergistaceae bacterium | reverse complement strand
TCGTGCAGAATATGAACGCAGACAGCACTCTTTGTATGCTCGAATATCGAGGTCATGACAACTCCCGCGTGCCTCGAATAATTCCCTTTCGGATCATAAACAGCCAAAACGACGTGAATGGGATTTTCGTGAGTATTTATTCCTTGTTTTTCGCTCATAATATGTTCCTCGCTTGCCTTGTCAAAAATCTGAATGCAGCCTGATGCGGCGGCGATTTTTATATTCCTTGTATGCAAGATACCAAATCCATGCTTTGTCGTTAAATAATAAAGATAAAAATTTGAAGACAAAGTAACTGATGTGACACCAATTCACAGCAGGCCTTAAAAGTATTCCTCTGCGGAGCTTGGGAATGCCGATGACCGACGAGTCTGCGGATTCGATTATGCGGCTGACTTTTTCGTAGGGATTGCTTTCGGCGATAACCCAATCTCTGCATTTTTTTATCGCCTCCAGGCGAGATTCATATATATCATTTTCTACTATATCGTCTATTTTTTTCAGGGATGAAGGAATATCGTTTATATCTATAATCTCTATTCCCATCGGATCGGGTATGCGATCGCGCAGGGCGGAATCGCCGCAGTATATCGGAAGACTCCATCCTATCCACGCGTCCGTAAGTTTTTCCGTCCAGTAATTTTCCATTTGAGAGTTCTCTATCGCAATATGATATTTATAAGGAGCTATGGCTTCGAGTTTATCGTCAACGGCGTTGAATTCGCGCCCGTAATAATCTACTTTTGCGCCGCAATGAGCTTTGAGCGCTTCCAGAAATGCCAATCGTTTCGCGTGTCCCTCGCAGAGATTTTTGAGAGAAACAATAATGGAGATCGTCCTGCTTTTTGCAGAAGGCTTATATTCTCTGACGTCCTGCAATTTTTCAAAGAAGAAACCCGCCTGTTTTGTTTCACCTGTTCCCGTCTCCGCAAACCAATCCAGGCGCTCGGTGCTGCCTGTCGATATTCCCGCAAACCAGCCAAGACAAGGATTGCTTATTATCGCGCGGCCGGAATAATCTTTTATCTCGTATGGAGACACGGCAACCCCAAACTGATCCAAATACCCCGCGGAATATTTGCGTATTGCCGGGGGTTCCATCAAAAATACTATTCTTCTTTCTTTCGGAACGTTTGTCACAAAAACCGTGTCCGGAACATCGGCCGCAAATAACCAATCGGCTGACCGCGCACCGTCGGGATGTTTCAAAAAAAGAATTTTTCCGCCGCGCATAGCGCCGTGCCCGTCTTCGGTGAAACAATTCCAGCCCTCTTGCCTGTCGGGGCGCGCGGCAAGGTAAGGAACCACGTAACATGTCTGCTTCATTTTTGCCCTCTCAAAGCAAACGAACCTCGAGCCATCTTCTTTGGGACATGTCTCGAATAATTCCCTTTCGGATCGTAAACGACTAAAACGACGTGAACGAGGTCTTTAGCTTCGGACGTTTTCGGCGCCTCCGGCAGGTTTGGCATGAACAGAACTCCTTTTTCGCTTTTTCAAGAGAGAATCACGAATCTTCCGCTCCCTATTGTAAGCCATTCTCAACTTTTAAGCTATTCTCAGCCGGTTCTCAATGGCACGGAGCCGCGCGTTGCGGCGTTCTTGACGGGTAATGCAGATTGCAGTATATTTTAGAGGGAGGGATTTGCAATGGCGGATATCGCCTTGAAAGAACAGGCAAGAGACATTACGACGATGACGGCTCGCGTTCCCGTCATCCTGAAACGGCGGTGGCAGAAAGCCGCTTCTTTGCGCGGCATTACGCTCACGGATTTTCTGATTATGGCGGCGAATGACGCGGCCAGCGGAATTTTTGCCGAAGAGGACAGGATAGAACTCTCCGAAAAAAGCCAACTGCAGTTTATGGAAATGCTTATGCGGCCCCCAAAGGCAAAGAACGGAGCGTTGCAGGCGGTGATAGAAAAACGGCTCGCGCGTTTGCGGAAAGCGTAAATGACTTTCACAATCGTTCCATACGGAGAGAGACACGGCAAAAAAGGCTGCGGCAAAGAGGGCTTCGATTGCGGCAATCCCGCGCTGAACCTGTATCTTGCGCGTTATGCCGGGCAGGACGTACGCAGACATTACGCGGCGCTTTTTGCCGCGGTGCGGAACGATACCGACAGGATAATCGGCTATTACGCTCTTTCCAACGCAAGCGTCCGGCTGCGGGATGTTCATGAGGGACTGCGCCGGCGGCTGCCGAAATACCCCGAGATCCCGGCAATCCGCCTCGGGCGTTTGGCTGTGGACAAATCTGTGCAAAGACAGGGTATCGGCGCTGAATTGCTTGGCGACGCCATTCTCAGGAGTCTCACGAATGTCGCGGCCTGGTCGGTCATGGCGGTGGACGCCAAAGATGAAAAAGCCCGGTCTTTTTATCTCAGGTTCGGATTCGATTCAATAGAGGGGGACAATATGCGCCTGTACGCCATGCGGCAGGATCTGGAAGCGTACCTGCCCGCCGGTGTCGCGTTTTCTCTTTCCCAAAAGCCGCATATTATAATATAATTAGAAGAACGTGAATCGGCACTTATGAACGAGGAGGAAAAAATGATGAGCGAAAAAAGAGAAATAATGACTTTCCGTCCGGCATGGAGGAGTTTTTACTGGCATATGGCGGGGATCGTCCTGTGTTTTGCCGCTGTCGCGTGGGGAGTGTTGCACTACCCGCAATATTGGAAAGGGGTGACGGGTTTCTTCTTTATCGTCGCCCTCGGCCTCGCCGGGCACATGTCGATCAGACGCTTCAGCGTGGCGCTTCTGGTCAAGCCCGAAGAAGTCTCTCTCGAACAGGGCTTCGTCGGGCGTCACTCCGTCGAGATCAGCACCCCGAACATCCGTACCATTCAGGTCAACCAGAACCCCATACAGCGCCTTCTGGACGTGGGAAACCTGCTGATCGGCTCCGCCGCGACGAAAGACTATGAAATCTGCGTATCGAGCCTGCCGAAACCTTACGCTGTCCGGGATCTGATACAGACCTACGAGCGCTCGACCGAAACCAGAGAGGCGTCGGCAGACTGAAGGGGGAGAAGATAGAAGAGATCGTTCGGTACATGACCGGCGTCTCCGACATCGGAAAAATTTTTTGATGAAAAAACCCGCAGATTGTCGCGACGCCTTGGAAAGATTGAAGGAGTCATTGAGAAGAGCGAAGGAATTCTTCTCGGTCAGGATGAACTTGGAGATGAGAGACAAGCTCGTGCTTATTTTTCTTCTTGTCAAAATCATCCCCCTGGTCGTGCTGTCCGTCATCGCGTGGCGGCAGTTCACCATCCTGGGCAGCACTCTCAAGAAAATTGCCGTCGAAGATTCATACCGATCTCTGAACGCCATCGCGGTCGAGGGCATCGAACGCATGTCCACGGACACGGCGCAGAGGGTGGCGGACTTCCTTTACGAGCGCGACGCGGATATCCGCTACCTCGCGGACATCGCGGGCTCTTACGGCGGCGACATCGGACGCCTCGAAGAGGTCTACGGCCGCTTCGTGCGGCGCAGGACGGGCCGTCTCGTCAAGAGCAGAGAGTGGGTGCTTGCCCCCGACGGGAGTTCGTGGAGACCGAAAGAGGTTCCCGACATGTCGGACACCATCGGGGTCTCGAAAAACGAACAGAACAACGACACCGTCAACGGAAGCACGTTCCGCCCGCGCGCGGCCGACGCCCTGGTCTACGAGGACGCGCCCCTCTACGACGAGGTCACCTTCATCGGCCTCGACGGGATGGAGCTCCTCAAGATCGGCACCGCGGATCAGCCGGGCTCGCGCAAGGTGCGTTACAAGGACGCTTTCGTCACCGGCGATACGAAGCGGGTCTCCGACAAACGGAACACCTTCGTCCGCGCCGAGTCGTATTGGCCCGCGCTCGCCTCCCTGACGAGGAAGAAGGGCGGCGACATTTACGTTTCCGACGTGATCGGCGCGTATGTCGGATCGAACTATATCGGCATGTACACGAGGGAAAACGTGAAAAACGCGGCGAAAGCCCGGGGATACGAGATCGTTTATGACCCTGAAGCGCAGTCCTACGCCGGAGCGGAGAACCCGAACGGGCAGAGGTTCGAGGGTATCGTGCGGTGGGCGGCCCCGGTGTACTCCGGCGGCGAGAAGATCGGCTACGTGACGCTCGCGCTCGACCACGACCATATCATGGAATTCGTCGACCATCAGACGCCCATGTTCGAGCGGTACACCGAACTGCCGAACGCCTACGAGGGCAATTACGCGTTCATCTGGGACTACCAGTGCCGCAGCATCTGCCACCCGAGGCACAGTTCCATCGCGGGGTTCGACCCGGAGACCGGGGACCCGCAGATTCCGTGGGTATCGCTGTCGATTTACAACGACCTGCTGACGAAGTGCGGCGTCTCCGAAGACGCCCTGAGGAAGCTGACCGCCCGCGAAAGGTTCGGCATCCTGAAAGCGCGCTGGCCGGAACTCATCAATTCCCCGGAGGACGGGCGGCCCGTTTACGACCTCATCAAGGGCCAGACGGTATTCGAAGACCAGAAAAGGACGAACCCGAACGCGCCCGACCCGAAGCACACGCCCGCGCCCGACCTCACCCGCCTGGGGTACGTCGGGCTGGACGGGCGTTACCTGAACAACGCCCCGCAGTGCACGGGCTGGATGGATCTGACCGAACACGGGGGCTCGGGATCGCTCTACATCCTCTGGAGCGGCATATACAAGCTGAACACGGCCGCCGCGATCCCGTACTACACCGGGCAGTACGCCCCGTCCGAGGCCAACGGGTACTCCCGGCGCGGCTTCGGCCTCGTCGCCGTCGGGGCGGGACTCGAGGACTTCACTCGGCCCGCCGCGGAGACGGAGAAGAGGCTCGCCGCCGCCGTCGCAAAAAATCTCGATGACATTTCCTTCCAGCTCGCCGCGCTTACGCTCACCCTGATTTTCCTGCTCGTGATCATCGCGCTCTGGATGGCCTCGTACCTGACGAGCAGCATCACGCGGCTCATCGAAGGCGTCTCCCGCTTCAGGGCGGGAGAGCGGCAGTTCCGCTTCAACTCCCCCGTCAAGGACGAGTTCGGCACGTTGGCCGACTCCTTTGACGACATGGCCGACAGCATCGTGGACAGCGTGAACGGCCCGCATGTCATCCTCGACATGAACCGCAGAATAATTTATATGAACGACAAGGGACTCGAAATCTACAAAAAAACGCTGCCCGAGGTCATCGGCGCGCTGTACAGCGAGAACAGCGTCTACCCCGTCGACACGAAATTCTGCCCCATCCGGGCGCTGAAGGAGGGGCGCGAGGCCGAGGCCTTTTATTTGCAGGACAGCGGACGCTACTTCAAAGGCTCCGCGAACTACTTTCTGAACAAGGACGGCGAAAAAATCGGTTACATCATCACCTCCACGGACGTCACCGAAATTCAGATCGCGAGGGAAAAGTCCGAGCAGGCCAGCCGCGCCAAGAGCGGGTTTCTGTCGAACATGAGCCACGAGATGCGCACGCCGATGAACGCCATCATCGGCATGACGGCGATCGCGAAAGCCTCCTCTGACATCGAAAAAAAGAACCACTGCATCCGGAAAATAGAAGAGGCCTCCACGCACCTGCTCGGCGTCATCAACGACATTCTCGACATGTCCAAGATCGAGGCCAACAAACTGGATCTTTCTCCCGTCAGCTTCGACTTCGAAAAAATGCTCCAGAAGGTCGCCGGCATCATCAATTTCCGCGTGGACGAAAAGGGGCAAGACTTCTCCGTCCACATCGACAGAAACATCCCCCGCTCCCTGATCGGCGACGACCAGCGCCTGACCCAGGTCCTCACGAACCTCCTGGGCAACGCCGTGAAGTTCACCCCGGAGGGCGGTTCCATCACCCTCGACGCCCGTCTGGCCGGCGAGGAAAATAACGTCTGCACCCTGCAGATCTCGGTGACGGAC
>JAISMH010000182.1 GCA_031276855.1 Synergistaceae bacterium | reverse complement strand
CGTATGCGCTTGTCGCTGGAGTTGTTAAAACGTCCCTGTGGAAGGACAATAGCCATGCGCCCGCCCGGTTTCAAAAAGTTCAGGTTGCGCTCGATAAAGAGAATGTCGCGCCCAACGCTAGTCTGCATCTTGCCCTTGTCGTTCTGGCCGAAATCATACTTCGCCAGAATCGTGCCTTCTTTGATATCCCCGGCAAACGGGGGGTTCGCCATGAGCAAGTCAAAAGAAAATTGGCTGAAATCGTCGGAAGCCGCGCCTTTCAGCCGGACGCGCTTCAATTTCTTGAATCCCTCGTTGTAGTTGTCGAGCCAGCTTTCCTGTTTGATTACTTCGTTCCAGCGCCCATAATCAAGCGTGTTGAGATGCAGCACGTTGCTTTGTCCGTCCCCAGCGATCAAGTTCAGCGTCCGCGCCACACGCACCGCCTTTTCGTCAAAGTCGATGGCAAATACGCCGTCGCGGACAAAATCCGTCTCCCGCGCCGTCCTTTTGTCGGTGGTAAAACCTTCGCCCTCGGGCACGCCCAGCTCACCACGGATCGTTTTCCAGACGTGGAATATGCTGTGTACGGTAAAACCGGAACTTCCCGCTGCTGTATCGATGATCTTCTCTCCCTCGCGGGGATTCATCATCTTCACGCACATGTCGATGACGTAGCGCGGGGTAAAATACTGCCCTTTTTCGCCTTTTTGGGTTTTGCTCATCAGATACTCGAAGGCGTCGTCTACGACATCCAGGTTATTGTTAAAGAGCTTCACGTCCTGAAGCGTTGAGACGCAGATAGCCAAGTGCGACGCCGTGAGCGCGATTTTGTCGCTGTCTGTGAATATGCCCTCCCACTTGCTTTTCGCGGCGGTAAACAGCGTTTCGATTTTGGCTTTCAATTCGTCGTCCGTGTCGCCCGTGTTGCGGAATTTGAGCCAGCAATTCGGGTCATTAGCGGCGGCAAGCTCGTCGTACAGCTTTGAAAAGAGCAGTTTGAACACTTCCTCGAAACTGTCCACTCCAGCATTGGCGAGAACTTCGTCTTCCATTTCCTCGATCAGACTGCGGAGCGAACGCCGTTCATTGGCTATTTTATCGCGTTTCTTGAGTTCTTCGTATGTAACGCGCTCGCACAGCACATCGGAAAGTTTTTGCGCGGATGTTGGTATGTCCGTAATTGGTTCGAAATAGTTAGGATCTCGGCGGTTATATGCGTAAATTTGTTCGCCGTTCGTCCATACCGCAATTGGCGCGCCTGTGGCGTTACAATATGATTTAAGCTGTTCTTTACCGTCTTTATGTCTTGGCTTTTTCAGCTCGACGATGATGTAGGGCGTGGTCGGGCGGTCTTTGTCCATAATCACGATGTCCGCCCGTTTGATCTCGCGTCCGAAATTCACGGGATACTCCACTTGAAGCCTGCTCTTTGGATACCCGTAGCCGTGCAACAGACGATATACGTAAAGCTGGCGCACGACCTCCTCCGGCGTGAGTTTTATTTCTTTGTCGCGAACGAAACAAGTAATATACGGCGTTTCTTTATCCTTGACCTGCTTCACGCTCACGCGAGCATTCACAGCTTCGATTTCTGCCTTAGAAAACCGCGAATCTCCGTAATTTGTATTCTTGAAAAAATCGGACAATATCATCGCGGCATGTCTCCCTCTCTATGCGAAGATATGTTATTATGGCGCATCTAACGTAGTGTTGCCACTAGAAATTTCGTCAGACTTCCTTTTGGCTGCACCCATGTGGGTTCACTGAAACAAGTATAACGGCCCCAGAAATTCTTCTAACTGCTGGTGCTGGTCGCCGCGTTCGCCTGCAACTGCGAGGCGACGCTGGAAAGCCAGCTGGCCTGATCCATCAGCTTCGCAAGGCTGGCCCGCCGCCGCGAACTGCCGTTCCAGCGCCGCCTGCTTCTCGTCGAGGCGGCGCTGAAATTCTTAGGGCGGAAAGGGTGTCCGCGGGGTCAGCGTCGACGCGGACTTTCTGCCCTCCGGCGCTGACGTAGAATCCGCTGAAAGAGGGCCGATTCGTCCGAGAAAACGTCCTCTTTCGAGGTCAGACCGGGCACCCGCTGTGCATTTCCCCGTGCGCCGCGCGCCGGACCGATTTCTCCCCAGGGGCTTGCGCAACCCCTTGGGGAGAATATCACCTTGAACCGCATGAGGGGTCTCGGAGTGCCAGTGAGCCCGCTTTTGGGCGAACGAACTCCGCCCCCCGAGCTTGAACGTTTGCACAAAATAAAACTGGCAATAGCTGTACTCCAACTATTGCCAGTCCTCGCGGAACTGCTCCGCATTCTGATACGCCAGTCCTCCGTCACCGGGCGTAAGTCCGAGCGGAGGTTCCCGCTCCCCGCTTGACCTCTCCCAAGCGGTCTGACCGGCCGTCTTATGTCCCGCTAACGCGCCTTTTTCGTCGTCAGCAAAAATCCGGCCAGGACGAACGCCGCGAAGCCCGCTCCGAGGTCGCATCCGCCGCCCCCGCCGCCGCTCTTTGGCGCTTCCTTGACGGAGACCTTTCCCGTCTCGCCGGCGTGTCCCTTTCCGTCCGTGTATCGAATGGTATAGTCGCCCTTGGGTACGGATCCCGACGTGTCGTCTGGCCTTTTGAGGTTGTCGATATCGATGAGGATCGGCACGGTGCCGTCTTCATTGACGGCGGCCGCCTTAACCACAAACGGTCCGTATTCGTCCCCCGCTCCTTTGTACAGGCCGGCTTTTCCGCCGTTGCTCTCGGATTTCAGGAACCAGATATAGAAAACCGTTCCGGGCGATACAGGCTCCGCGGAGGCATCCGCAACAATGCTGAAAGACACCTTGCGTCCGTCGGGCGCTACTTTAAGGTCTTCATCTTCCACCGTGTAATCGTCGGTGTCCGGCATGTTGGGATCAATATCCGGCTCAGGATTGGGATTGGGTCCGGGTTCAGGGCTGGGCTCAGGTTCAGGATCAGGATCAGGGCTGGGCTCAGGTTCAGGCTCAGGGCTGGGCTCAGGTTCAGGTTCGGGGCTGGGCTCGGGCTCAGGTTCGGGGCTGGGCTCGGGCTCCGCGGTTCCCGTGATCGTCACATCCCAGACGTTGCCGCACTCGTGTGTGCCGAGACGAAAACCGCCCTCGTTCGGCGCCAATTCCGGGCTCTGCGAGAGTTTCGTCTTTGCTGTCACGTCGGCGAAGAAGTAGCCGCTTTTCGAGGCGCTGAGAGTGTAGGAGGTGTTGGAGGGCACTGCCTTGAACGCGAAGATTCCCTTCTCGTTCGTCGTCTCCGTTCTCGTCACAGAGCCTCCCTTCAAGGTGACCGTAACGCCGCTCAGGGGAGAAGCCGCCCCGCCCTCGCCCGCGACGGCCCTTCCGCTGACGATCTCGCCCGTTCCGCTCGTGTAGATGTTGTACGTGCACTCATCAATGGTATTGTAATTGTGAGAGCTGTCCGCGTCGACTTGGGGCAGGACGTACCAGGCGTTGCTCGGCCCCGTCCATCCCATGTTGAGATGATGGTAAGGCGTGCCGGCGCTGAAGCCGTAGCCGTCGGCCGCTACGGCGTGCCCAAAACCGTCGGCGTCCGTAAGGCCCAGAAGAACCGGCAGCCCCGCGTCGAGATTGGGGTTGACCATCGCCTGCAAAGCGGAACCTGGAATGGAGATAAGGCTGTTTGCACCTACCTTCGCCGCGTGGACGGCGTTGGAGTATTTGAAAGTGTCCTTCAGGCGCACGGCGGCGATGAGCATCTGCGCGCTCGTCTCCCCGGACGTATAGTTCGCTCTGACGGCCAGGCCGATATCAGAAAGCAGGGCGCTGATGGCCTGACGCTGCACCTCCGAAGACGACGAACCGGGTTTTTCCGGCATGAGGGTCCATTTGTACGGCCCGCCGCTGCCGTCGCCGCCCTGTGTCGTTCCCGTTGCAGATTTGCCGTCGACCATGTAAGCGAAGGATTTCCGCCCTATGCCGGCCGTGGGGAATCTGAAGAAGCGCATCACCTGTCCCGCCGCCGTGGGCACGCAGCCCGTCACATAATGATTGGGCGTATAAAGGTTATAGATGTAAGGGGCGCTTGATTCTCCCTGCCCCCATTCGGTCTCCAGCAGCGGGGCGACCCGCACGTCGCCGGACACCGAGGCCAACACCAGGGCCGCCGACCCTCCGCGGCTCGCCGCCCTCAGGCGCTCCCACTTGCTCTGCTCGCCTCCCGACGCCTTCTTCACGCCGAAGACGTCCGATTTTCTCGCCGCCCTGACGCGCGCCTTCAAATCGGAAATCACCAGCGCCTCGAAGGGACCGCCGGATTTCGGGTCGTAAGCGGCGGCGTCGGGCTGGTAGGCAAGGATGGGCTCCACCAGATCGTCGGCCGGAACGAACACGATCCCCGTCGGGTCGAGGAACACCGCGTAGTAGAGAGTCTCCCCATCCTCACCGCAGGAGAGCACCTTCGCGAACTTTCCCGGACTTTCCCCCAGAGGGCGGGAGTCGAGCGCAAACCAGCCCTTCACCGCCTCCGCGGCCTGCTCCGGGGTGACGGGCCTCCCCCAGGACGGGGAAGACAACAGCAGCACGAACAGCACCAGCACACAAAACTTCCTCAAATTCTTCACCGAACACATCCTCCTCGATCTATATGGATTTAATACCTGAAATTCAACACTTCTTCTCCGGAGTCCGCTTTCAGATGGAATTTTTGGACGGAGTTTTCAGAAGAAGAGTGTTTGTTTTATTATAACATCCTTGTCGCCGAATACGGAAAAATCCGCCATATCCCGGATGACACAATATTGCAGACTGCCGTCAGAGAATTCGGTCAGCGCAACATGCAGGAGGCGAATCTCCCGAACATCGTGAGCGCTGCGAATATCTCTCGCGGCAGCCTGTATCAGTATTTCTCGAACTTGCTGTTTTGTAAACGTTCAAGCTCAAGGGGGCGGAGCTCGTTCAGTCGCTGCGCTCCTTCACTGGCCCCCCCGAGACCCCCCTGTGATAAACGCCTGTCTTAACCGAACGCGGTATATGAGGTTTGAACGATTACGATGTTTTCTTAAATGGCCGTCCAGCCTCCGTCGACGCTGAGGAGCTGTCCGGTGGTGTAACTCGAAGCGTCGGAAGCGAAGTAGATGAGCGCCCCGTACAGTTCGCCCTCTTTTCCCGGCCGTTTCATGGGGCAGTAGGCCTGAATGGCCTGAGCGAAGCCCTCCCGCGCAAAGGCGTTTTGGGTCATTTCGCTGGGGAAGTAGGCGGGACCGATGGCGTTCACGGTGATGTTGTATTTGGCCCATTCGTTGGCCAGAGCCTTGGTGAGCATCAGAACCCCGCCCTTGGAAGCGCAGTAGCCGGTGAGGGTGGAGCCGCTCATGGCAACGGTGCTGTGAATGGAACCGATGTTGACGATTTTGCCGTATTGCTGCTCAATCATAATCTTTCCGACCTCGCGGGAGCAGAAATATACGGCGCTCAAATTGAGGTCTATGGTGGACCTCCACGTTTCGTCGGTCTGGCTTTCGGCGGGGGCGGCCCCTGCCGTTCCGGCATTGTTGACCAGAATATCGATTTTGCCGTAAAAGTCTTTTATCTTTTCTACCGCGTCCTTTATCTGGCTCACCTGGGTCACATCGCATTTGATCGCCAGACAGCGCACTCCCGATTTTTCGATCTCTCCCTTCAATTCCTCGATACGCTCCGCCCGGCGGGCCAGAATCGCGAGATCCGCCCCCTGCCCGGCAAGAGCTCTGGCAAACTGCACGCCCAACCCCGACGATGCCCCGGTAACCACGGCAACCTTGCCGCTCAGATCAAATAAATTGGTCACTGCTCGTCCTCCTCATGCTGATGATTTGTCTCCGAAAAATATACCCTAAATCACAGAAAAAGAAAGAGCGCAATGCCCGTAAACGTTCAAGCTCAGGGGGGCGGAGCTCGTTCGCCCAAAAGCGGGCTCACTGGCCCCCCCGAGACCCCCTGAACGAAA
>JAISMH010000166.1 GCA_031276855.1 Synergistaceae bacterium | reverse complement strand
ATTCGGCCGCCGGGGCCGCCGCCGCGCTCAAAACACTCATGCTCAAAACCGACAAACACACCAATAAACATGTCAACAAACATGCCAAACCCTTACGCATAGATAACCCTCCCTGAAATATAAAGATTTGAGAAATTCGACTGCTTTTAGAAGTGTTCCTGTCAGTATAGGGCATTTCGCTTACAATGTAATAAGCAAATTTACCTATAATCTTATGTATATGACGACAGGCAAATTTGCTTATGGTATACGGGATTTGAACGGTCACACCTTGCAGACGGCTTTCAGTCCGCCGTAGACGGCGTCGTAGGCCGGGGTGGGGACGCCCAGGGCCCTGCCCTCCTCGCAGACGTAACCGATCAGGGATTCGAGTTCCGTCTGCCGGCCCTTTTCCCGGTCCAGCTGCATGGACGTTTTGGTTGAGGGCGGGAAGGCGCGCGCCTTTTCGAGGGTGAGGTGGGCGATGTTCTCCGGGAGGTCCACTTTCTTAGCCGCCGCCAGGGCCTCCGCCTCCCCGATCATCCGTTTCACGGTTTCGAAGCTCTCTTCGCCGGCCAGAACGCCGCCGATGCTGCGGTCGAAAAGCGTCGTCGCGCCGGCGAAGGAGGACAGGAAGATGAACTTCGACCAGATCTCCACGTCGATGCGCTCCGTGAGGGTGATTCCGATTCCGCTTTTTTTGAGGACCTGCTCCACGCCTCCGTAGCGCACGCGGTTGTCCGCCTCGCTGATGTTCTTCTTTCCGAAGAAGGCGCGCTGCACCGTCCCGACCTGCCGCACGGTTCCGGGGCTCTCGACGTAGGCGGAGATGTAGATGCACCCTCCGAGCACGTCGCTTTCGGGCAGGCGCTTCTCCAGAACGGAGGCGGCGCTGACGCCGTTGAGCAGAGGAATCACGATCGCTCCGTCCGCCAGCGGCGCAAGTTCCCGCGCGGCCGCGTCCAAATGGTAGTTTTTCGTCGCGAAAATCAAAAGGTCCGCCCTGCCGACCTCTTCGACGCCGCAGGTCGCCAGCGCGGGGCGCACGGTTGTTTTTCCGTCTCCGTTCAGCAGATGGAGGCCCTCCGCGGATATCGCCGAGAGCGTTTTTCCCCGGCACCAGAAGACGACCTCATGTTCGGAAGAACCGGCCAGCCCGGCTGCCAGCCGGCCTCCCACGACGCCTCCGACCCCGCCTAAACCCACTATCACGATTTTCATTGTCAATTCGTCACTCCCCCGCGATTATGTTCGGCACTCCCTATATAATTAACTATAATACATTTAAGCTCAGGGGGGCGGAATACCCCCCGAGAGCCCTTGGGGAGCGTCTGCAAAATTTTCAGCTCAACAGGCGCTTCAGCGTCAGGGACGCCGCCTCGCTCAGGTCGTAAAGCTCGATTTCCTCCGGGAGGCAGGCGGTGTACGGAGGCAGCCCCAGAATGCCGTTCAGGCGCGCGGCAAGGGTGGAGCGGAGCAGGCTCTCCTCGTCGGGGTAGGAGACGCGGAGTTCCTGCATCAGCCACGTGGAGGAACGCAGAAAATATTTCTGGCACCACCTCTCGGCCTCGTGAAAAGCGCCGCTCGGCGAAACGCGGACGAAAGCGGGGCCGCCTTCGGAACACGCGCACCGCTCTATCGCCGCATGAGCCAGACGCCTTTCGGACGCGTTTTTGACAAAAATGCGGAAGGCGCGCCGGGGAGAGACGAACGAAAAAGAAGACGAAGAAGAGGGTGACGAAGGGGACGAAAGGGACGCCGGGAGAAGCGCTCTTCCCGGCGACCGGGAGCACCAGAGGAGAAAAAGCTCCAGAAGCTGCCCGTACGTGACGGCCTGAGGGTCGTACTTGACCATGATCACCTCGGAGTGGTCCCCCACGTCGCCGTAGGAGGGAGCCGAACTCCGGCCCCCTCCGTAACCGACGATGGTTTTCCAGACGCCTTTGACAAGGCTGAATCGAGGCTCCGACGCCAGAAAGCTCCCCATGCTGAAAAACGCGCTTTCCAGACAACGCGGAATCATCTGATCGATGCGGCGGACGACCGGAGTCGATTCCGCCGCGGAAACCAAAGCAAACATAAAATCTCTCCGTGTGTCCGTCAGCGCAGCCCCAAATGCTTGCGGAAAAACTCTTCCATGGCGCGGTAGAAGTCGAAGCGGTTTTCCTCGTTGTAGAAGCCGTGCCCTTCGTTTTCCTTCACCAGATAGACGACGTCTTTGCCGGCTTTCCGGACAGCCTCGACGATCTGGTCGGACTCCGCCTTCTTGACCCGGGGATCGTTCGCGCCCTGGGCGACCAGAAGCGGAATCCGAATCTTATCGGCGTGAAAGACGGGCGAGACCTCTTCGAGAAGCGCCTTGTCCTTCACGGGGTCCCCGATCATCTCGTACTCCATGTCGCGCAGCGGCTCCCAGTAGGGGGGAATGCTGTCCAGCAGGGTGAAGAGGTTGGACGGCCCGACGTAGCTCACGGCGCAGGCGTAGAGGTCGGGAGTGAAGGCCGCGCCCGCCAGGGCCGAGTAGCCGCCGTAGCTTCCGCCGTAGATGGCGGCCCGCTTCCTGTCGGCGACGCCCCGGTCCATGAGCCATTTCACCCCGTCCGTCACGTCGTTCTGCATTCCGCGCCCCCACTGCTTGAACCCGGCCTCCCAGAAGGACTTGCCGTAGCCGGTGGAGCCACGGAAGTTCACCTGCAGCACGGCGGCCCCCCGGTTGGCCAGAAACTGCGCCTCGGAGTCGAAGCCCCACGTGTCGCGCCCGGAAGGCCCGCCGTGCGGAATCACGACGAGAGGCAGATCGAGCTTCGGATTGGAAGACTCACGCTCCGCGTTCAGGTCGGGAAGGGGCGTGCCCGGGGGCAGGGTGAGGTAGCCGCGAATGATCAGGCCGTCGCGGGACTTGTACTCGATCGGCGTCATGGGGGCCATCTGTTCCTCCGGGAGCCACGGGGCCAGGTTCGCCAGCATCTCCAGCTTCTCGGTTTCCCGGTCGTAAAGGTAATAGGTTCCTCTCGACCGGTCGCTGAACGTCGCGAAGATCACGCGCCGCTCGTCGTCGTCCATGTCCGTGACGGCCACGTCATAGCCGGGGAACTTCGCCTCCAGCGTCTGCTGAAGTTTTGCGCGGTCCTCGTCGAAAAATTTGTAGCGCGACTTGTCGGTCGTGTAGACGACGCCCGTAACGACCTTTCTCTTCTTCGAGGAAATCAGGCGGCCGACGTCCACGACCGGGTGCTCGTAGACGAGCTTCTGCGTCTTTCGGTCATCGGGGCGGAAGTCGTCGGGGTCGAAGGTGTAGATGGCCGTCTTGTCGCGGCTCAGGTTCGAGGCCACGTAGATCCGTTTGTTGTCGTAGGTGAACATGATGGGGGAAAAGTCGTCCTTGAAGCTCGTGGTCAGGAGCTTTCTGAACGGCTCTTTCTCCGTCGCGCGGTAGAGCAGGCTCTGATTGACCCCGTCCGTCTCGTAAGCGCCTCTCAGCCTGCCGTCGTGGTCGGTCATCCACCCGGTGATGTTGCCGGGGTTCTCGGCGATCTGCGTCAGTTCTCCCGTCTCGAGGTCGCAGCGGTAGACGTCGAAGACCTCCGGGTTGTTTTTGTTCATGGAGATCAGCATGTGCCGCGGATCTTCTTCGAGATCGTCGAGCACGTAAGTCTTGACCCCGTCGAAAGGGGTCAGTTCTTTGGGCTCCCCCCCCTCGACGCCGACGAGGAAAATATGAAAATTCTCGTCTCCGCCCTTGTCCTGAACGAAGGCGATGCGGTCGCTGCCCTTCCAGAAAAACCCGGTGATGTCGCGCTCCGCGGAGGAGGTCAGGCGGCGTTCCCCGGAACTGTCGATGTCCCGGACGTAGACGTTCAGGCGGCGCTCCCAGGGTTTCAGGAAGGCGAGCTTCTTTCCGTCCGGCGAAATCGAGAAGCTGGCGACCTCGGGGTTGCGGAAAAAATCCTCCATCGGAATCAGTGGCACCGGAATCAGCGGCGCCGAAATCAGGGGCGGACTCGCAGGCGCGGCCGGCGGTTCCGACGCCCGGGCTTTAAGGGCGAACGGCGCGGACAAAAGCAACGAAAGGCTCAGAAAAAACAATACGGCGTACTGCATGGTATCCCTCCCGATTGTGACAGATTCAGGATAAAATCGCGGCAAAGGCGATTTCAAAAAAACGCCGGACGCTTGCACTCCGGCATATGTCTGGTAATCTACAGGCAAAGTTCGGGAAGTGTCATGAGGTTTTATGCGTAAAAAAATAAAAGGAGGGGGTTTCGTGACCGTATCGGCTGGGATAATGTTCTCCTGCGCGGCGGTGATGGGGTACATGGGCGTCCGGCGTTACCGCGCCGGCGAGAGAGGGCGGGCGCTGCTCAATTTTTTCATGGCCGCGGCGATGTTCGTTTTCGGCGCCGGATACCTGTAACGGCGGAGGGCATACCCTTAGGCACACCCTCCTCTATTATGTTATCGGCTATGTTATCAGCCGAGTTCTCCGATCTCCGCCTCGACGGCGTCGATGACGCTGCCGCGTTCGGCGAGGTCTGCCAGGCGCACGATCAGCGGGTGGAGGTATTCGTCCTTTCTCAGGTAGGGAACGACTCTGCGGATGCACTCGTGCGCCGCCAGGGTGCCGCGTCCGGGTTTCAGGGAAAGGCGGCTGAAATTGAGTGCCTGGGCGGCGAGGAGCATTTCGACGGCGATGACCTTCCGCGTGTTCTCCAGAATGTTCACCGCCTTGCGCGCGGCGTATCCGCCCATCGAGACGTGATCCTCCTGATTCGCCGAGGTCGGGATCGAATCGACGGACGAGGGGTGCGCGAGAACCTTGTTTTCGGACACCAGCGCGGCGGACGTGTATTGGGGAATCATGAATCCGCTGTTGAGGCCGCTGTCCTCGATGAGGAACGGGGGAAGGTCGGAGAGGGAGGCGTCCACCATCCGGGCCTGACGGCGTTCGGAGATGCTGGCGAGCTCCGCCACCGCGATTCCGAAGAAGTCCATGGCAAGCGCCAGAGGCTGGCCGTGGAAGTTTCCGCCGCTCAGAGCCTCTTCTTCCTGCGGGAAGATCAGGGGGTTGTCCGTCACGGAGTTGATCTCGATATCGAGCACCGACCGGACGTAGGAGAGCGCGTCGCGGCTCGCTCCGTGCACCTGGGGGACGCAGCGCAGGGAATAAGCGTCCTGAACCCGGTCTTTTTTGTAACGTTCGACGATTTCGCTGTCCTCGATGAGGCGGCGGATGTTCGAGGCGACGGTCTCCTGCCCCTTATAGGGGCGCAGCGCGTGGGTGCGGGCGTCGTAGGCGTAGGGCACGCCGTGCAGGGCCTCCATGGACAGGGCGGCGACGATGTCCGCCGTCTTCGCGAGACGCAGGGCGTCCAAAAGCGCCAAAGCCCCCACCGCGTTCATGGCGGCCGTTCCGTTGTTGAGAGCCAGCCCCTCCTTGGCCCCCAGGGAGACGGGTTTCAGCCCGGCAGAGGCGAGGGCCTCCTTCACGGGGACGATTCTGCCCCTGTACTCCGCCTCGCCGTCGCCGAGCAGCGCGATAGCCAGATGGGAGAGCGGGCAGAGGTCTCCGGAGGCTCCGACGGAACCCTGGCACGGGATCAGCGGATGAATGCCGGCGTTCAGAAGATTGACCAGACCGGAGAGCGTGGCGTGGCTGATTCCGGAGTGCCCGCGGCTGAGCGTGTTGATGCGCAGCAGCATGATTGCCCGGGTCACGTCGGTGGGATAGGGAGCGCCGACGCCGCAGGCGTGGCTGCGCAGCAGGTTCTCCTGCAGCGTGCGGCGGTCACGGGGGGAGATCTTCACGGACGCGAGGTCGCCGAATCCCGTTGTGATGCCGTAAACGACCTGATCGGATGTGGCCCATCTCTCAACGAGGGCGTTCGCTTCTTTCACCGCAGAGACGGCGGCCTCGCTCAGCCGCACGCCGTACCCTTCCCGCGCGACCCGGGAGACATCCGCCAAAGTCAAAGAAAGCCCGTCCAGAACAATCTCTTTTCCGCTCATTTTATTTTCCCTCCGAAGGCCAGAATTTGTGTTCTTTACTTCGGAATCATTATAGGGATAAGCATAAAATTCAGCAATAGCAATGATTTATCACTTCACTGTAATATCGGGCGCCCGCAGTGTGCCTGCAGCTTTTCTATTTGCGCGTGTACAGAAAAGGGCCCGAGCTCTCGAAACCCATTTTTCTGTACTCGAAGATCTGCTCGGTCGAGCCCACCAGAAAATACCCGCCCGGGGCGAGAGCGTTGTAGAACTTCACGTACAGGTGGGCTTTCGTCTCCGCGGTGAAGTAGATGACGACGTTGCGGCAGAGGATGATGTCGAACCCCGTGCCGAAGGCGTCGCTGATCATGTTGAAGCGCTTGAAGGTCACCCGCCGCTTGAGCTCGGGAGAAACCTGATACGTCTCCCCCTTGTCGGTGGTGGTGAAGTATTTGGCCAAATACTCCGGAGGCGCGTTCAAAAGCTGGCGCTTCAGGTAGACGCCTCTCTGGGCCAGTTCCAAAGCCCCCTGGTCGATGTCGCAGGCCAGGACGGGAACGGAGGCGTCGAGCCCGCAGACGACCGAAAGAATCGCCAGGGAATAGGGCTCCTCGCCCGTCGCGCACCCGGCGCTCCAGAGTTTCAGACGCTTGTGGCCGCGTTTTTTGACCATTTCGGGGATCAGCTGATCGCGCAGCTTCCACCACTGTCTGTCGTTACGGAAGAACTCCGAAACGTTGATCGTCAGGTGATCCAAAAACTCGCGCAGCCTCTTGTCGTCGTTTTTCAGGATGCTGAAATACTCGTCGTACGTCTTTACGTTCCAGCGGTCTTTCAGCATATGAACCCGGCGATGGATCTGGTTTTTGTAGGAATTCAAATCCAAGCCGATAATTTTGCGCATCTTTTGCTTAAAATCCTCGTATTCCGGTGCTGTATACATATTGGGCTCTTCCATACGGACGTCACCTCCAAACTTTCGGATATTTCATACAGCTATTTCTCTATTATTCCTCCATGATTTCCTTTTCTTTGGCCTTGAAAATCTCATCTATTTTTTTGATCGCGTCGTCCGTGATGTCCTGCACTTCCCGGGTGAATTTTTTCAGCTCGTCTTCCGTGATTTTGGAGTCTTTTTCCATTTTTTTAAGGACTTCCACGGTGTCCCGTCGGTGGTTGCGGATGACGACCTTGGACTCCTCCGCCTTTTTGCTCACCAGCTTCACGAGGTCCGTGCGGCGTTCCCGGGTCAGTTCCGGAAGGGTCAGACGCACGCTCTCTCCGTCGTTCTGGGGCGTGATGCCCAGATTGGAGGCCAGAATCGCCTTTTCTATGGCCTTCAGACTGGTGCGGTCGAAGGGGGCGATAAGAATCTTCCGGCCCTCGGGGACGGTGATGTTGGCCATTTGCTTCAAAGGTGCCGAGGTCCCGTAGTAATCGACCTTGATATCGCTGACCAGGCCCGGATGCGCGCGCCCCGTGCGTATGGCAAGGTACTCTCCGCGCAGAAAATCCAAGGCCTTGTCCGTTTTTCCCTGCAGGTTCTTGATCTCGGTTTTAGCCATTGCAGATCCTCCTCCCGGAATCTTTTTTACGCCTTTTGCGCCGCACCGTCATACGCCGTACCGTCATGAACGATTGTACCAATTCGTTCCCCATTTACAAGCGCGGAGACCAGATTGTCGCGTTTTTCGATATTTATGACTAGAATGGGAATGTGGTTTTCCATGCACAGGGAAAACGCCGATCCGTCCATGACTCTCAGGTTCCGGCTCAGCGCCTCCCGGTAGGAGACCTCCGGGAACAGCCTGGCCGCGGGGTTTTTGTTCGGGTCGTCGTCGTACACCCCGTCCACCTTGGTCCCCTTCACCATGCAGTCGACGTTCATCTCCGCCGCGCGCAGGGCGGCCGTCGTGTCCGTGGAAAAGTAAGGGGAGCCCGTGCCGGCGGCGAAGATCACGATGCGGCCCTTCTCGATGTGACGAAGCGCGCGGCGCCGGATGTAGGGCTCGGCGACGGACCGCATCTCGATGGCGGTCAACACGCGGGTCTCGATTCCCGACTGTTCCAGGACGCACTGCAGCGCGAGAGCGTTGATGACCGTTCCCAGCATTCCCATATAGTCCGCCTGCGCGCGCTCGATGCCCAATTTTTCTATTTCCTTGCCGCGCAGCAAGTTGCCGCCGCCCACGACCATGGACAGCTCGATCCCCGCTTTACGGACGGCCGCGATTTCCCCGCCGAGGCGGCGCACCGCTTCGAAGTCCAGGATAGAGCTTTTCCCATCCTTCTTTCCTTCCTCTTCTCCGTCCCCCTTGCCGGCCAGGACCTCTCCCGAGAGTTTGAGCAGAACACGCTTGTATCGCAGCACAGTACGAAGCCTCCTTCCGTTCCGGCGGAGCGGCAGAGCGCCTAAAAAAATTCCGGCGCGGAAGAAGCGGTCCACGCCGGAATTTCGCCGGAATTTCAATTAAAATAAGCGCCCCCCGGACGGTCACTCCCCGATGGCAAACCGGGCAAACCTGCGGATGACGATATTTTCGCCCATCTTCGCGATGATCGCGACCAGAAGATCCTTGATCTTCCTGTCGCCGTCCCGGATATAGGGCTGCTCCAAAAGACAGGAGGTCTCGTAAAATTTTTTGATCTTGCCCTCGATGATCATGTCGATACGGTTCGCGGGCTTGCCTTCGTCGAGCAGCTGCTGGCGGTAGATGGCTTTTTCGCGTTCGAGGTCCTCCGCCGGGACGTCCTCCGGCCTGAGATACAGCGGATTCGCGGCGGTGATGTGCATGGCCAGCTCGTGCCCCAGCTCGTTGAATTCGTCGGTTTTGGCGACGAAGTCCGTCTCGCTGTTCAGCTCCAAAAGAGCGCCCACCTTGAAGTTGGTGTGGACGTAGTGGAAAATCCGCCCGTCCGACGCCGTCCGAGCCGCTTTTTTGGCCGCTTTGGCCAATCCCTTCTCCCGCAGGTAGTCTATCGCTTTTTCGATGTTTCCGCCGGTCTCGGCAAGGGCCGCCTTGCAGTCCATCATGCCCGATCCCGTGCGCTCCCTCAATTCTTTGACGACGCTTGCAGCAATTTCAGCCATTACGGTAAGTCTCTCCTCTTCTCTTCTCTTCGTCACGAACGTGTTTTTCCCGCGAGCCTCCAGGCTTCCCGGCCCCCTAGGCTCCGCTGGAGGATTCGGGGTCGTAAGCCTCGTGCAGACGTTCTTTCACGGCGATGATGTCCTCTTCGCTGACGTCGACGACGGGTGCGGGCGCCTCCGCCGCCTTGGCGGGGGCAGAAACGGGGACGGGGGCCGGGGCGGGAACGGGAAGCGCGTCTTCGCCCTGCCGGCCTTCGATGATCGCGCTGGCCATCAGCCCGGCAATCAGCTTGATGGCGCGGATGGCGTCGTCGTTGCCGGGAATGGGATAATCGATCACCTCGGGGTCGCAGTTGGTGTCCACGATGGAGACCACGGGAATGCCCAGCTTGCGGGCCTCGGCGATCGCGTTTTCCTCGCGCCGCGGGTCGATCAGGAAGAGGGCGTCGGGAATGCCGTCCATTCCGGCGATGCCGCCGAGGTATTTTTCCAGCTTGGACTGTTCTTTGCGCAGAGAGGCCACTTCTTTTTTGGAGAAGGTCTCCCACGTGTTGTCCTCGTCATATCTGCGAAGTTCGAGCATACGGTGCACGCGCTTGCGTATCGTGGGGAAATTGGTCATCAGACCGCCCAACCAGCGCTGATTGATGAAATGCTGACCGCAGCGTTTGGCCTCGTCGCGGATGGTATCCTGCGCCTGGCGCTTCGTTCCGACGAAAAGCACCGTTCCGCCGGAAGACGCCGTCCCGCGAATGAAATCGTAGGCTTTGTCCAGCCCCCGGACGGTCTTTTGCAGATCGATGATATAGACCCCGTTGCGCTCCGTGAAAATATAGGGCTTCATCTTGGGGTTCCACCGCCGGGTCTGATGTCCGAAATGGACGCCGCACTCCAACAACTGCTTCATACTTACGACTGCCAATTTTTCGACCTCCCATAATGGTTGTTCCTCCGCGGAAGCGGCCGGAAATTCCGCCTGCCCGAATTCGGCAGGAACGCGGAACACCTTTCCGCCCGCTTGTCTTTTTCCGCGTGTGTATTCAAACACTTTTTCCAGTATAGCACAGAATATCGTATAGCACAGAATACCGTCGCTTTTCTGCACTTTGTCTTTCTAAACTTTGTCTTTCTGCACTTTGTCTTCCCGGCCCCACGCCAGGCGCGCGATGTTGGTTTTGTGGCGGCAAACGGCGAGCGCGGCCAGAACGAGGGAGACGAGGACGAAGGGGAACGGGGCGGAGAGCATCGCGAAAAACAGGGGAAACGAGAGCAGGGAGATCAGGGAGGCGAGAGAAACGTAGCGGGTGGACGTCATGGCGGCGTACCAGACCGCCCCGCTCAGGAGCGTCATCGCGAAGGATTCGTAGGGCCACAGGAAGAACATCACGCCGTAGGTCGTCGCGACGCCCTTGCCGCCCCTGAACTTCAGCCAGACGGGATAGTTGTGTCCCATGACCGCGGCGAAGCCCGACAGCGCCAGAAGCCAGGGGGCCACGCCCTGCGCCGCCGCCGTGGAAAGCAGCGCGAAGGCGCCCTTCAGCATATCGACGACCGTCACGAAGACGGCCCATTTTTTCCCCAATACGCGGCGCACGTTCGTGGCGCCGGTGCTGCCGGAGCCCACCGTTCGGATGTCCGCGCCCCTGAGCAGCCGGACTGTCAGATACCCGGTCGGGACGGAGCCGATAAAATAGGAAACGATCATCCAGAGTATTGCGCTTCTCATTCTGCACCCTCTCCGATTTTTTGAAAATAATTTTGAAAATAATTGGGTCCAGGGCCCGCGGCCCTGGCGGGTCCGGGCGGAGCCCGGAGTTTTCGTTTTTTATACGTTGAACCGTATCTCGATCATGTCTCCGTCCTTCACGGGGTATTCTTTGCCCTCCAGACGCAGAAGCCCCTTTTCGCGGCAGGCGGTCATGGCCGCGCCGCCGGCCCGGGGGTCTTTCGGGGAAAAGCCCCCGCGCGCCCAGGCCTCGATGAAGTCCTCGTAAGCGACCACCTGCGCCCGGATGAACCCGCGCGCGAGATCCGAGTGGATGGCCCCCGCCGCGTCCACCGCGTTTTCTCCGCGGGAAAGCGTCCAGGCCCGCACCTCGTCCTTGCCGCTGGTGAAAAACGAGATCAGGCCCAGCAGTCCGTAGGCTCCGTGAATCAGGCGGTCGCGCCCCGGTTCCTCGATGCCGAGGTCTTGCATGAACTCCTTCTGCTCCTCCGGCGCGAGCTGGGCCAGGTCCATTTCGAGGGAGCCGAAAAGCCGCACCGAGGAAAGCCCCTTCTCCGAAAGGAAGCCCTCCAGCGCCGCGGCCTGAGGAAAAGAGCCGGTCTGGGTCTCGTCCAGGTTGAGGACGACGAGCTCCGGCTTCAGCGTCAAAAACGCGAAACCCGCGAGGCTCTTCTTTTGGGCGTCCGTCAAAGGATACTCGCGGAGCGGGCGTTCTTCGAGCAGATGGTCCTGCATTTTCTTCAGGAGCTCGGCCTCGGCCGTCTCCGCGGCGTCCCGGGGCCCCGCGCCCTTCTTTTTCCCCGCGAGGCGGGAGAGCCGGTTCTCGATGACCCCTAGGTCGCGCCAGATCAGCTCCGTCTCCACGATCCGCCAGTCTCGGACGGGGTCGATGGAGTTCTCGGGGTGGGGCACGTCGTCGTTTTTGAAAAGCCGCACCACGTGAAGCAGGGCCTCCGACTCCGCGATGAACGAGAGGAAGGAGTTTCCGAGCCCCGCGCCCTTGCCGGCGTCCCGCGAGAGTCCCGCGAGGTCCACGAACTCGACCGCCGCGGGCGTCGCCTTTTTGGGCTCGAAGATCTCGACCAGCTTGTCGAACCGCGGGTCCGGCACGCCGACCAGCGCGCGGTTCGGCTCCGTCTTGCCGCCGGCGTAGGGCTTGACCTCCGCCCCGGCGCGGGTGATGACGTTGAACACCGTCGTTTTGCCGCAAAGCGGCAGGCCGACGATACCGCACTTTAACATCCCAAAAACCTCCCCCCAGGGGTGCAGCCCCTGGACCCGTTATGGGTCTGATGGCAACAAGTTTACTCGTCTTTTGGGGCAAAATTCCCGTCCCCGACCGACGGGAGGACGCTTTCTCCCGCTTCCGCTCACACCCATAACGGGTTTAGGGCCCTCGGCCCTGAAGGCTTATCCGCCGGTAGACGAAGACGAAGAGGCCGGCCGCGACGAAGCTGCCGCAGAAGGCGGCGAAGGACTGGAACCACCAGATGTGGGCGAAGCCGATGTAGTTCGCGAAGAGCCACGCGGCGGAGACGCGGAAAACGATGCTGCGCATGAGCTGGGTCACCGTCCCGAAGAGGGAGTATCCCGTGCCGACGAAAAAGCCGCACGACAGCACGACCAGAATGCCGAACGGATACGCGGGCACGGACGCCCGGACCGCCCGCGCCGCCATCTCCTCGATCTCCGGGACGGGCTGGAAGAGCCCGAGGAAAATTTCGGGCCAGCAGTAGATGACCGCGCCCATCGAACACATCAGAATGAGGGCCAGAGTCAGCGCGGCTTTGAATCCCGCCAGCATACGGGCGGGGTCGCACCTGCCGTAGTTGAAGGCGACGTAGGGGATGAGGGCCGTGTTGATCCCGTTGTTGAAGTTGAAGGCCAGCTCCTCCACGCGCAGCCCGAGCATCCAGGACGCGACGGCGCGGTGCCCGAACATGGAGAGGATCTTGTTGACGCTGCCCATGCCCAGCGCGATGCTGGCCGACGTCAGGGCGACGGGGACCCCTATCCACAGAATGCTCTTCCAATAGGTCATCAGGCGATCCCAGGGGCGCAGAAACGGCGAAACGGTGATGGAGCTGCTTCGCAGGCGCCTTATCAGGTAGGCGGACGACGCGATGCGCGAAATCCAGGTCGCGACGGCCGCGCCCGCTATTCCCCAGCCGAAGGTGAAGATGAAGAGAGGGTCCAGGACGATGTTGACGGTGTTGGCCAGAGCAATGGCCTTGAACGGCGTCATGGTGTCGCCCTGGACCCGGAATATCGTGTTGCAGATGTAGGTGAATCCCATGAAGGGCAGCAGAATCGGCACCCACATGTTGTAGCGCCAACAGAGCTTCAGAAGCTCGTCGTCCGACGCCCCGATGCCGGAAAAGACGGCGTTCGAGACGGAGGGAAGGATCAGGGGCAGAACGAGTGCGCAGACGACGTAGAGCAGGGCCAGAGCGCTGCGGGCGATGTGGCGCGCCGAGTCGACGTCGCCCCGTCCCAGATTGCGCCCCATCAGGGCGATGGCCCCGTTCGCGACGCACTCCAGAAGCGCGAACATGCAAAGATTCACCGGCCCCGTGAAGGACATCGCGGCCATGGGAAACTCCCCCAGCCATGAGACGAAAATCGTGTCCACCAGATGCAGAAGGCTGTTGAAAACGAAAAGCCCCATCGAGGGAATGGCGAGCTTCAGGATCACCCTCATGGGCGAGCCGCTGCCCAAATCGGCGTGCCCGTCGAAAAGGTCGCCGAACAGCCCTTTTTTTTCCACATTCGCGCCTGCCGCACGGTTCACAAAAACGCCCCCTCGTCGGTTCTCATGTACGCAGTATAATCCGAATGGAGAACTTGGCAAGTTTTCGAAGATACTTTATAATAGGCGCGAAAATCTTCTCATTCGTTTCATTTCATTCTATACGGGGGGAATGGCTCCTTTGGCCGAAAAATATCTGGTGGGCGGAACCGTGCTGACCGGCCGGGGCGAACGCATTGAAAACGGGGCGGTCGTCTTCGGCGGGGGCAAGGTGGCACGGGTGGGAACGGGTATTCCGATTCCCGGGGACGCGGAGGTGTACGACTGCGCGGGGAAAGTCGTCACGCCGGGGCTGATCGACGCGCATGTACACATGGGCGCGTACAACGAGGGCTTCCCGGAGAACATGCAGGACGCCAACGACATGGTGGAGCCCGTCGTTCCGCAGCTTCGTATCCTCGACGCGCTCTACCCGGGCGACACGGCTTTTTCGGACGCCCTGGCGGGCGGAGTCACCTGCGTGCAGACGCTTCCCGGCAGCGGGAACGTGATCGGGGGACAGGGCGCCATCGTCAAGACGAAGGCCGGCCTCGTCGAAGACATGGTGGTGCGGGCGCCCTCCGCGATGAAGGCGGCCCTGGGCGAGAACCCCGCGCGCGTCTACAGCGCGAAGGGAAAGCTGCCCAACACCCGCATGGGCACGGCGTTCCTGATGCGCGACGCGTTCGTGCACGCGCGGAACTACCGGGAGAAAATGGAGTCGTCGAAGAAAAAGGGAGAGCCGTTCGAGCGCAGTCTGGCGATGGAGGCCCTTCTGCCCGT